>NZ_JASJWL010000020.1:0-73377 GCF_035019225.1 Pseudomonas sp. CCC4.1
AGATGTGTATAAGAGACAGATCTTCGCGAGCAGGCTCGCTCCCACTGTCTTGCTCTGTTCAATAAGCCAATGACCAGGTCATGGTGTATGTGCGGCCACGGCCCTGATAGTCATACAGATACTCCGGGCCGTAGGTCGGCGAGTAGAACAGCGCCGCACGCTGGCCCCAGACCGTGCTGTACTCCTTGTCCAGCAGGTTCTGGATGCCGGCGCTGAACGTGCCGAATTCAGTCTCCTGGCTGCCCATCAAGTCGAACGTGGTGTAACCGCTGATCTTGTGGTCGGAATCGTCTTTAAGCGTAAAGGCATGGTTACCCTGCAAGCGCACATTGCGCCCATCACCGTGCCAGCCAACAAACGCGGTGGATTTGGACAATGACGCATACCGGGCGTCACGCTTCATCCAGTCGCCTTGCGCGTCCTCTTCCTCGGAACGTACCAGATGCAAGGTGCCGCCTGCGTCCCAACCGTTATTGAAGTGACGGGTCAGCGCGCCTTCAAAGCCAAAATCACGGCTCTTCTTGTCGGTTACATCAATCGTCAGCGTGGCAGCGTCCGTGGTGATGACCTTGTCAGACCAGATGTAATAGATCGCCGCCTGCGCGTCCCAATCCACATCGGCAAAGCGCCAGCCGGTTTCGACCTGACGGCTCTTGATCCCGGCCAACGGGTTGTCTTTGACGCTCAGCCCCGCCTTGCCGTAGTACTTGGCCGGGTCCGGCAAATCAAAGCCTTCGCTGTAGTTGACCCAGGTTTGATGGCCATTCTTGAAGTCATAAATGGCGCCCAGGTTGAACAGGTTGACCGCGTAGTCGTTGCTGCCACCGGCAATGCCCTTGAACACACCGACATCGACGTCCATTTGCTGGCGCCGCGCGCCGCCAGACAGGGTCAGGGCATCGGTAAGTTTCCAGTCAAGCTGGGCGTAGGCCGAATGCCCATCAACCCGGTAACTTGGGTAGCGCGGGGACTTGCTTTGGGTGACCAGGTCCAGGCCGCCGCTTTCGGATGAAATGGCCGAATCGAACACGCTTTGTTCGGCATTGAAGCGCTCGCGGTCGAGGTCTACGCCATAGGTCAGCTTCAGGCTGTCCCATTGTTTGGCAAACAGCGCCTTGAGGCTGGTGACTTCGAAGTTCTGCTGCGAAGCGGCGAAGTACACGCCCTTGGAACCCTGCGGTTTACCGGCGTTGTAGTACGGGAACGGATAGAAATTGTTGTCTTCCTTGCGGTACGAGCCCTGCAAGTAGAAGTCCTGGCCCAGCAGGTCGGCGTGGTGATAGTTGGCGTTGAACAGCAGGCGCTTGGAACGCGGCTCCAGGTCGGTGTCGTAGCCGCTGCGGATTTCGGCGTCTTCGAGATTGGACGGTGCTTTGTCGTGCAGGTTGGGGAAGTAAATCCCGACGCTGCCGTTGTTCCCCGAATCATAGTACTGGGCCAGCAAGTCCAGGTCCTGTACGTCATCGAGCTTGATTGCCAGGCTGCCCATCAGGTCCAGGGTGCGGTTGTATTGCAGGTCGGTCTGGGTGTTGTCGATAAATACCTGATCGCCTTTACCATCGTAAAAGGCTTCGTTCTGTTCACCGGAAATCCCCAGGCGGCCATAGACCCGATCAGTGCCCCCGCTGACGGATTGTGAAATGCGGCTGGAGAGGTCGTCGCTGTTGTTGAAACCGCTGGTGGCGGACAGCTCTGTTTCGAATTGCGCGGGGCCGGGGGTGCCCTTTTTGGTCACGATATTGATGATCCCGCCTGTGGCGCCACCACCGTACAGCGCGCTGGCGCCGGACAGCACTTCGATCCGCTCTACGTTGAACGGCGAGATGCTGTCGAACTGGCGCGACAGCCCTCGCGAGCTGTTCTGGCTGACGCCGTCGATCATCACCAGCACGTTGCGCCCGCGCATGTTCTGGCCGTAGTTGCTGCGCCCTTCGGGCGCCAGGTCGAGCCCCGGCACCAGTTTGCCGATGGCTTCCTTGAGGGTGACACCAGTGTCCAGTTGCTCCTGCAACTGCACCTGGTCGACCACCCACACGGTGCCCGGGATTTCACTGATGGAGGTGCTGGTACGGGCGCCGACGCTGACTTCCAGGGCCTTGAGTTGCAGGCTCTGAGCGGGGGCTTGAGGTTTACCCAAGATGACGGTGCGGGCATCGCTGAATTGCCAGACCAGACCGCTGTCTTTGAGTAGCGATTGCAGGGCCTGTTCAACACTCATCTCCCCCCGCAGCGCCTGGCTGTGCAAGCCGGCGACTTCGGCTGAGGTAAACAGCAGGTGCAAATCGGCTTGATCGGCAAACTGGGTGAGCGCCTGATCGAGGTCCTGGGCCCTGACGTCCACGCTGACCTGGCGGGTGTGCTGGGACGTGCCGGGCGTGGCCGCAGTTGTGGTCTGGGCACTGGCTTGCAGCGGGCCTCCCAGGCTGGCCAGCAAGGCTGTGGCTACGAATACCTGGCGCAGTCGCTGTTCGTTTAGGTGTGCGCCACGCGGCTTCTTGACGTGCTCGACCATTGCGTTTTTGATCCTTGTTCGAGGTTTTTTATATCGCGAATGGGAACGGATTCGTTCCTGGTCTTACTACGACGATATGCCCGACAGGATCTTGCAGTGCCTGTGCGAAATTATTTTCAGTGCACCCACGCCACAAAGGGCAAGTAGGTGATGTTGAGGCCGTAACGCTGTTCCAGGGTATGCAGCAGGTTCTGTGGATCGTTGAGGTCGAACACGCCGCTGATCTGCATGGCGCCGAGTGTTGCATCGGGCAGCACGATACGGCCGTATTGATAGCGCTCCAGTTCGGCGAGTACGTCCTGCAGGGGTTTGCGGTTGAAGATCAGCTTGCCGCGGTGCCAGGCGGTGAGGGCATTGGCATCAACCTGCTGGCGCTCGGCGACAGCCTGGCCTGGTTGATACAGTGCCTGCTGGTTGGGTTGCAGATCCAGGGTTTGCGTTTGGTGCTGCACTTGCACCGCGCCCGAGGCGACCAGTACACGGGTCTGAACTGCATCGCGGCGCACGCTGAAGGCCCCGTTTTTAGCCGCCACCCGGTCTTGCCCGGCCTGGACGATAAAGGGGCGCGACGGGTCATCGGCCAACTCGAACAGGGCTTCGCCCTTGCGCAAGATGACGCTACGTTGATTGCCCGTGAAGTCGACCGACAACGCCGTGGCGCTGTTCAACGTGACACGCGTGCCATCGCTCAACAGCCATTGCTGGCGCTGACCGACCCCGGTGTGATGAGTGTCGGACCAGCTTGGTACATAGTCCGTAGCGCCATACCCGAGTACGGCCAGTACCAACCCCGCCGCCAGCCCGTTGGCCCAGCGATAAGCCCGGCGGCGCGGTCTTGCGCGATGTTGCTCGGCGCTGGCGGTCAGACCGATATCCGCCCATAGCGCTTCGGCCTCTTGGGCCGCGGTTTTGTGCGCCGGGCTCAACTGTTGCCAGCGCTGATAGTCCAGGCGCTGGCGTGCGCTGGCTTCGCCCGAGTGCAGCAGGGTCTGCCAGTCGATGGCCTGATCGTCGAGATCGTCAGGGGAGGGCGTTGAAGGCATCACGGCACGCTCAGGCATGGTTGTCTTTTAGCCAGTCACGGCAGTGGCGCAAGGCCTGGCCAATGTATTTTGCCACCATACTTGGCGACACGCCCAGTTCGACGGCGATCTGGGCTTGGGTCATGCCGTCGATGCGACTCAGCAGTAACGCCTGGCGGGCATTGGGCGACAGTTGTTGCAGCGCCTCATCCAGAATGCCGATGCGCTCGGTGGCCAGCAGCAGACCTTCGGGCGGCAGCCCCGGATCAGCGATTTGCAGTGAAGGCGGTTCGCCGCTCAGGTTGCGTGTCTGGCGCTGATCCACGCGCAAGGCATCGATGGCCAGGTTGCCCGCCACCTTGAAAATAAAGTGCCGGTCATTAAGTACCGTGACCGCCTCGGGGTCGATTTTTGCCAGCTTGATCCAGGTTTCCTGCGCCACATCCGCTGCCCGATGCCGGTCACGCAGGCGCCGGGTCAGGAACGACAACAGATCGTCGTAGTGCTCCTGAAAACTGGCCAGCAGGCTGGAGGGTGAAGGCGAGGGCATGGAGCAGGGCTCAGGCGTTAATGAGAAGCCGTATCATTAACGATTGAACCCGATGGCGCAACGACTCTTGCTGGGATGAGCATTGAGTTATAGCGGTCGACAAGTCTTGTGGGAGTGTGGCTTGCCCGCGATGGCATCAATGCGGTCTGGCAGGACGACCGCGCCGCTTGAGTCGAGAGCAGGCCCGCTCCCACAGTTTTCTGCGGACGCGACAAAACCTGCGCAGGTGCACATCGGGTTTGATTGGGTAGGGGGGAAAACGCGGTTCCCTTGAACAAGGGAACGCATTCAGGTGCCACAAATAATGGCGGAGAACGGGGGATTCGAACCCCCGACACCCTTTTGAGGTGTACTCCCTTAGCAGGGGAGCGCCTTCGGCCACTCGGCCAGCTCTCCGCGAAACGCCGCGTATAGTAACCAGCCTTTCGTCAGTTGCCCATAGAAAATTTAACCTGATCTGCGTTTTGCGCAGAAAAGCTCAAAAAACAGGCGTGCGATCGCTCACCGGGTTCTCGGTGGGAGGCAAAATGCTGTTGGTTACAGGGTTTTGACGCGATTCCCTTGAGCAAGGGAAAAAGAATGGTGCACCAGGCGGGATTCGAACCCACGACCCCTGCCTTCGGAGGGCAGTACTCTATCCAGCTGAGCTACTGGTGCGACGCGGCCGCCATCATACTCATCTGCGTGTCAGTCGTCCATGCCGCTGATTCGTGAGGTGTTTCCTTACGCGTTATGGGCTATTAATGGGGGCCGGGCGATAAAACGGTGAAGTCTGGCAGCTTGTTCTTTTTTTCGAACAGGCTATTGTCCTTTACCCCCTTTATCCCTAGGATTCGTTTGAGATTTCAAACGCTCTTGTCTGGGTGCTGAATCGCACGGCATGTTCTTTGTGCGTCATTTAGATACTTTGGCAGTGAATGACTTCCTGACGGCAGCCTTCCACGGCGCCTTTCTACTTTAATAATTCGCTCCGCGCCTGCGCGGTGCTGTTAAGGAAAGCCCACATGCAGCTCAAAGACGCACAGTTGTTCCGCCAGCAAGCCTATATCGATGGTGCCTGGGTTGATGCGGACGGTGGCCAGACCATCAAGGTCAACAACCCGGCTACCGGTGAAATCATCGGCACAGTGCCAAAGATGGGCGCGGTTGAAACCCGTCGTGCCATTGAAGCCGCAGACAAAGCGTTGCCAGCCTGGCGTGCCCTGACCGCCAAAGAGCGTGCAACCAAGCTGCGTCGCTGGTTTGAGCTGCTGATCGAAAACCAGGACGACCTCGGCCGCCTGATGACCCTGGAGCAGGGCAAGCCACTGGCCGAAGCCAAGGGCGAAATCGTTTACGCTGCTTCGTTTATCGAGTGGTTTGCTGAAGAAGCCAAGCGTATTTATGGCGACGTTATCCCGGGCCACCAGCCGGACAAACGTCTGATCGTGATCAAACAACCGATCGGCGTGACCGCTGCCATTACCCCGTGGAACTTCCCGGCAGCCATGATCACCCGTAAAGCCGGCCCGGCCCTGGCCGCCGGTTGCACCATGGTGATCAAGCCAGCTTCGCAAACCCCGTTCTCGGCCCTGGCCCTGGTTGAGCTGGCGCACCGTGCCGGCATCCCTAAAGGCGTGTTGAGCGTTGTAACCGGCAGTGCCGGCGATATCGGCGGCGAGCTGACCAGCAACCCGATCGTGCGCAAGCTGTCCTTCACCGGCTCGACCGAAATCGGTCGCCAGTTGATGGCCGAATGCGCCAAGGACATCAAGAAAGTGTCGCTGGAGCTGGGCGGCAACGCACCTTTTATCGTGTTCGACGATGCGGACCTGGATAAAGCCGTAGAAGGCGCGATCATCTCCAAATACCGCAACAACGGTCAGACCTGCGTATGCGCCAACCGCCTGTACATTCAGGACTCGGTCTACGACGCATTCGCAGAAAAACTGAAAGTAGCGGTGGCCAAGCTCAAGATCGGCAATGGTCTGGACGAAGGCACCACCACAGGCCCCCTGATCGATGACAAGGCCGTGGCCAAGGTCAAGGAGCACATCGCTGACGCACTGAGCAAGGGCGCGACCCTGCTGACCGGCGGCAACAGCCTGGAAGGCAGCTTCTTCGAGCCGACCATTTTGGTGAACGTGCCGAAAAACGCCGCTGTGGCGAAGGAAGAAACCTTCGGCCCGCTGGCGCCGCTGTTCCGCTTCAAGGACGAAGCCGAAGTGATCGCGATGGCCAACGATACGGAGTTCGGCCTGGCATCGTACTTCTATGCCCGCGACCTGAGCCGTGTATTCCGTGTGGCTGAAGCGCTGGAGTACGGCATGGTGGGCGTCAACACCGGCCTGATCTCCAACGAAGTCGCGCCTTTCGGCGGGATCAAGGCTTCTGGCCTGGGCCGTGAAGGCTCCAAGTACGGCATCGAAGACTACCTGGAAATCAAATATCTCTGCCTGGGCATCTAACCCGGCGGGTGGTTCAAGCAGAGGGGGCACGAGAGCGATGCTTCCCCTGCGTTTCAAACTGTTAATTTTTGTGGCCGGGAGCGCCATGCCAGTCGATCATCGCATGCTGGCATGGGTGTCTGCCTGGCGCGTCAGCCTTGAACCACGCCGCTTGATCAGCGGCGAATGAGGAACACCATGAGCAACAAGACCAACGCATCCCTGATGAAACGCCGTGAAGCCGCTGTTCCGCGCGGTGTTGGCCAGATCCACCCGATTTTCGCCGAATCGGCGATTAACGCCACCGTTACCGACGTTGAAGGCCGCGAGTTCATCGACTTCGCCGGCGGTATCGCGGTACTGAACACCGGTCACCTGCACCCGAAAATCATTGCCGCCGTGCAAGAACAACTGACCAAGCTGACCCACACCTGCTTCCAGGTACTGGCTTACGAGCCTTACGTCGAGCTGTGCGAAAAGATCAACGCCAAGGTCCCGGGCAATTTCGACAAGAAAACCCTGTTGGTCACCACCGGTTCCGAAGCCGTTGAAAACGCCGTGAAAATCGCCCGTGCCGCAACTGGCCGTGCCGGCGTGATCGCCTTCACTGGCGCATACCATGGCCGTACCATGATGACCCTGGGCCTGACCGGGAAAGTCGTACCGTACTCGGCAGGTATGGGGCTGATGCCAGGCGGTATCTTCCGCGCGCTGTACCCGTGCGAACTGCATGGCGTGAGCGTGGATGACTCCATCGCCAGCATCGAGCGCATTTTCAAGAACGACGCCGAGCCTAAAGACATCGCTGCCATCATCATCGAGCCGGTACAGGGCGAAGGTGGTTTCTATGTGGCGCCGAAAGCGTTCATGGCCCGTCTGCGCGAGCTGTGCGACAAGCACGGCATCCTGCTGATCGCGGACGAAGTGCAAACCGGCGCTGGCCGTACCGGCACGTTCTTCGCCATGGAACAGATGGGCGTAACGGCCGACCTGACCACCTTCGCCAAGTCCATCGCTGGCGGCTTCCCGCTGGCCGGTGTGTGCGGCAAGGCCGAGTACATGGACGCCATCGCTCCAGGCGGTCTGGGCGGCACCTATGCCGGTAGCCCGATTGCTTGCGCAGCAGCGCTGGCGGTACTGGATGTGTTTGAAGAAGAGCACCTGCTGGACCGTTGCAAGGAAGTCGGCGAGCGCCTGGTAACCGGCCTCAAGGCTATCCAGGCCAAGCACCCGGTGATCGGTGATGTGCGTGCGTTGGGCGCGATGATCGCGGTCGAGCTGTTCGAAGGCGGCGATTCGCACAAGCCAAATCCGACGGCAGTGGCACAAGTGGTTGCCAAGGCTCGCGACAAGGGTCTGATCCTGCTGTCGTGCGGCACTTACGGCAACGTCCTGCGCGTACTGGTACCGCTGACCTCGCCTAACGAGCAATTGGACAAAGGTCTGGCCATCATCGAGGAGTGCTTCGCTGAACTGGCGTGAGCTGCGCACCTGATGGTGTGACCTGATAGACAAAAAAACCGCTTCGGCGGTTTTTTTGCGTCTGAAGCGTCTATTTGGGTGTTTTGGCCTGTATCCGCGTGCGCCCTTTGACTAAGGTGCCTGTATCGCACGGGGAGCAAACTGGATGACGGTTGTAGATTTAATGGCAGCACCCACTGTATTGATTGCCGAGGCCGATCCCTGGACCCGGGATTTGCTCAAGCAAGTGGTGCTGACGGTACGTTGCGACGCTCAACTGGATGTCTGTGGCGACGGTCAGCAGGCGCTTGCGCAGTTGGGCAGGAAAACTTATGGCCTGGTGATTGCTGACCGTGAGCTGCCGGGTGTAGGTGGTCTGGATCTGTTGCGCACTGTGCGCCAACGCCGCGCGGTTGCAGCGCAGCCATTTATTTTGTTGAGTGCACGCAATGACAGCGCCAGTGTGCGCGAAGCCTTGCCGCTGGCGCCAACGGCTTATCTGACCACACCCTTGGATATTGCCGGCCTGACCAGGCGCCTCAAGAGCCTGCTGCTCTCGGCGGGGCAAGAGATTTCGTGTGACGTACCGGCACTGGCGCCAGGCATGACCCTCAAGCGTTTTCTGGAGCAGCGCCGCGCGTCTTCCGATGGCGCGCCGCTAAGAGTGGATGCGCAATCGGCGCTCAAGGGCAGCCTCACGCCTGAAGGGGTGGACCTGGCACGGCTTGAGCAGCAAGTACGCACCGATCCACAAATTACGGCGGTGCTGATTGCGGCCGCCAACAGTGCGGCGCAGCACCTTGTGAGCCCGGCCCAGACCCTTGCGCAAGCCATGCAGCGGCTGGGGCCTGCGCAAAGCGTGAACCTGGTCCAGGGGCTTACTCTCAAGTACAGCGCGCAGTTGAGCGATCCTTGCCTGGCGGACTACGCCGAGCGTTACTGGGCGTTGTCCCAGCGCGCGGCAGACTATGGCCGCACATTGGCAGGCATGTTGAATCTGGATCAGGAGCGTTGTTTCTGCGCCGGGTTGTTGCACTGCCTGGGTGATCTGGCCTTGGTGCGTTGCTTGCAGGAGTGGCGCCAGGCGGGTGGGGAGCTGGATACCCAGGCTATTGATGCCTCTCTGGCCGAGTTTGGCGCAGCCTATGGTTCAGCCTTGCGCACGCGCTGGCGATTGCCGCTGGAGCTGCGGGAGTTGATTGCGGCGATGTATCACCTGGGTGGCGGGGTGTACTCGCGAGAAGCGCTGGTGATGAACCTGGCGGCGCAAGTGGCCAATCTGGAGTCGGAAGAGGGGATTGCCGAGGTGGCCGGCGGGAAGACGGCGCGCTTGTTGCGGGTGGGTATGTCGCAGCTTTCGCAGTTGATCAAGAGCCCCTCACCCTCTCCCGGAGGGAGAGGGGACTAAAGGCAAAAGCGGATTTTCGTCACATTGAAGATCAGCACCCTCTCCCTCCGGGAGAGGGTGAGGGCGCTTGCTCTTAAACCGCTGCAGGGCGCAGCGAGTAGGTCTTGAGCTGGTGGGCAAAGTCGCGCAGCGACTGGATCCCGCTGGCTTCTGCCTCGTGAACCCATTCCTTGATCGCCGCCAGCATGTCGTGACCGTTGGTGCTGGTTTTGACCCAGATCTGTTGCAGGGCCAGCCGCTTCTCGTAAATCACTTTCAGTGAGTGGCTATGCTCCAGCATCTTTTCAATACGCTGATGGTGGCGGTCTTCAAGCAGGCTGGTTTCGCGCGACAGCAGACGCTTGGCGCGGCGGAACTGATGACGCACCGAATGATCGACCTTGGCCAGCTCTTGCTGCACCAGCGGTGCAATCACCAGCTTGCGGTACTGCGCCATGATCTGGAAACGGTTGTTGAGGATCGCCATGGCGGTGTCCATATCCAGATTGCCCTTGCCTTCCACTCGGTGGGCGATAGGCGCAACACGCTGAACCTTGGCCAGGCGCAAAAAGCTGAAGACCTTGATCCAGGCCCAACCCAGGTCGAACTCCCACTTCTTGACCGACATCTTGGCCGAGTTGGGGTAGGTGTGGTGGTTGTTGTGCAGCTCTTCACCGCCAATGATGATGCCCCAAGGCACCAGATTGGTGGCTGCGTCGCGGCATTCGAAGTTGCGATAACCCACCGCGTGACCCAAACCGTTGACCACACCTGCCGCCCACACCGGGATCCACATCATCTGGATGGCCCAGATAGTCAGGCCGATAGCACCGAACAGCAACAGGTCGATGACCAGCATGAGCGCCACGCCGAGCATTTTGTAACGCGAATAAAGATTTCGCTCAATCCAGTCTTCAGGGCAGTTTTTGCCATAAATACGCAATGTTTCAGGATTTTGCGCTTCTTCACGATACAGCTCTGCACCTTTTCGCAAAACGGTCGATAACCCTTTGATAACCGGGCTGTGCGGGTCATCGACGGTTTCGCATTTGGCGTGGTGCTTGCGGTGGATGGCTGTCCACTCACGGGTATTCTGCGCGGTGGTCAGCCACAGCCAGAAGCGGAAAAAGTGTTTCAGGCCACCATTGAGCTCAAGCGAGCGGTGGGCTGAGTAGCGGTGTAGATAAACCGTGACACCGATAATGGTCACGTGGGTCATCAACAGAGTGACTGCCACCAGTTGCCAGGCTGACAAGTCGAGAAAACCGTTGTACCACATAGGCTGTTTGGCCCTCGGGAAGATGAAAAAAACTGCAACACGCATTATCACCATGCAGCCAGATAAAACCAGTCGGCCTTTCAGATAAGAGTGCCCGGATGTTTCTTACACTATAATTCCCACTTTTTTGTAGGCGCATTAACTTTCTTATGTCTGTTTCTTCTCGCGATGCCTTGCGTACGGCCCTGTTATACGGGCTGCTAGCGGTTTTCTGGCTGCTGGTGACTGATCATTTATTGAACAGTTATTTCGATGATTCAGCACAGTTGGTGCGGTGGCAGCAGGTAAATGGCTATGTTTTTGCCCTGTTCAGCGCCGTACTGATTTTTTTCGCCCGGGCCCGTTTGTTCGATTTTTTGGGGATGAACCCCGGTCTGAAGCGCCAGCTTCAGGATAGGGAGCGCTTGCGTCAGGCAGCGGTGGTGTTTGACTGCACCCGTGAAGGGGTGCTGGTCAGCGACAGCCGCGGGGTGATCGTTCACGTCAACCGTGCCTTGGTTGAAATAACCGGCTACCCGGCCGAAGAGGTGCTTGGCCGACGCCCGAACATGTTCAAGTCGGGTCGCCACGGCCCCGCGTTTTATCAGGCAATGTTCAAGACGATCGATGAGCGCGGCGAGTGGCACGGCGAAATCTGGAACCGGCGCAAAAGCGGCGAGGTCTACCCGCAGTGGCAGACCGTGCGCTCGATTACCGATGACAAGGGCCAGGTCAGTCACTATGTCGCGGTTTTTTCGGATATCTCCGCGATCAAGAACTCCCAGACCGAACTCGCACGTCTGGTTCACCATGATCCCCTGACTGACCTGCCCAACCGTCTGCTGTTCACCGACCGCACCGAGCAGGCGCTGGCTTCTGCGCAACGCCACCAGACCGGCTGTGCTCTGCTGATGATCGACCTCGATCACTTCAAGATCATCAATGACAGCCTGGGCCACAACGTCGGTGACCTGCTGCTCAAGGCGGTGGCCGAGCGTTTGCTCAGGGTGTTCGGCAAAGGCTTTACCGTGGCCCGGCTGGGCGGTGATGAGTTCGCCGTGCTGGTCGACAGCTGTGAGCATGCGAGCCAGGCCGCCGGGCTTGCGCAGCAGGTGCTGGAGGTCATGAAAGGCCCGTTCGATGTCGACAGGCATCAACTCTTTATCAGCGCCAGCGTCGGCATCAGCGTGTTCCCCGGCGATGCTCTGAACGCCGAGCAATTGCTGCGCAATGCCGACTCGGCTTTGTTCAAGGCCAAAAGTTCGGGACGCGAGGGTTATGCCTTGTACACCGAGGAGCTGACGGCCCATGCCCAATACCGGGTTGAGGTGGCCAGCGATCTGCGCCGCGCCCTGGAGCAGCACGAGCTGCGCGTGTACTACCAGCCGGTGCACAACCTTAAAACCAGCCGCCTGATTGGCGTTGAAGCACTGGTGCGCTGGGAGCACCCGCTGCGAGGGCTGTTGTCACCGGGTGAGTTTATCCCGATCGCGGAACGTACCGGGTTGATCGCCGAGATTGACGCCTGGGTGCTGGAACAAGCCTGTTGGCAGATGGTTCAGTGGCAGGCTGCAGGTGTGGAACTGTCGTTTGTGGCGGTGAATATTTCCAGCCGACTGTTTGCCCGTCCCGAGCTGTTTTCGCTGGTTTCAACGGTACTGGCAGACACCGGGCTGGATCCGGCCTTGCTGGAGCTTGAAGTGACCGAAAGTGCGGTGATGGACAACTCGCAAGTGGCCCTGGAGCAGATGCATCGTCTGCGGGTGCTGGGTTTGCGCCTGGCCATCGATGATTTCGGCACCGGTTTTTCATCTTTGCTGCGACTCAAGCGCCTGCCTGTGCAGAAGCTGAAAATCGATCAGGGCTTTGTCGCCGGCTTGCCTGGGGACAATGATGATGTGGCGATCGTGCGAGCGGTTATCGCACTGGGTCAAAGCATGGGCCTGGAGGTGCATGCCGAAGGGATAGAGCAGGTTGAGCAGGCGCAGTTCCTGCTCGACCTTGACTGCAACCTGGGCCAGGGCTACTGGTTTGGGCGTCCGATGCCTGCCAAGGATCTGGACTGGCAGCGGGCGCCGGCAATTCGCCCCTGAACCGGGCTTAGTCCTTTTCTGGCGGCAGGGTCGGCAGCGCGCGCAGTGCGGCTTCGTACCACTCAGTGTTAAAGGCGCGATCTTCTTCGAGGATCGCGTCAATCTCCACGGCCAACACATGGGCCATCATCTGCAGAATATCGTCGCGCTCGTAGCCGACCAGGGTCAGTTTGTTGAACGTGGCTTTGGCAGCAGGCGGGTTGTCGCTTTCAATCTGGTTTTCAATCGCCTGAATCAGGGTGGATTCGGCGAACTCTTCTTCTTCGTTGTCGATATCGGTTGGCTCGCTCATGGGCAGGCTCCTTGGGTAAAGGTTGGCAGTCTAACGGTATTCAGGATGCTGATGCTGCTAGCCAGCCTGATGGCGAAGCTCTATAACAGCTGCTGCCAACCCCAACACGGCCTGGAGGCTTTGTAATGCTCAAGCTTTATGGATTCGCAGTCAGCAACTACTACAACATGGTCAAGCTGGCGCTGCTGGAAAAGGGCGTGCCCTTTGAAGAAGTGCCGTTTTTCGCGGGCAAGACCCCTGAGGCGCTGGCCATCAGCCCCCGCGGCAAAGTCCCGGCACTGGGCGTTGAACAAGGGTTTATCAACGAAACCAGCGTGATCCTGGAATATATCGAGCAAACCCAATCGGGCCTCAGGCTGCTACCAGTGGATCCGTTTGAGCGTGCGCAGGTGTTGGCACTGGCCAAGGAAATCGAGCTGTATATCGAGTTGCCTGCCCGCGCCTGTTACCCCGAGGCGTTTTTCGGCATGCAAGTGCCCGACGCGATCAAGGAAAAGGCCCGCACCGAGCTGCTCGACGGTATCGCCTCCCTGGGCCGTCACGGCAAGTTCGCGCCTTATGTCGCGGGCGAGACCCTGAGCGTGGCGGATATCTACTTCGCCTTCAGCGTTGATCTGGCCTGTGGCGTCGCACACAAGGTGTTTGGTCTCGACCTGCTGGCCGACATGCCGGGGGCCAAGGCATTGCTGGAGCGTCTGCAGCAAAACCCGCACGTGCAGAAAATCGCCGCGGACAAGGACGCCGCCATGCCGCAGTTTCTGGCGTGGATCAGCAGCAAGAAATAACCAGTACACAGGGTGTCGCCCCCTATTGTGGGAGCGAGCCTGCTCGCGAAGGTCTCAAGAACATCGCGTTTATCCAGCAAAACGCGTTATCCATAACACCTTTCGCCAGCAGGCTCGCTCCCACAGGGGCGCCGCTTTGAGGTTTAACGGCTGGCCAGCAGCGCCTTGCCGCGAACTACTGCCGCTTTCACCTGCGCCGGCGCAGTGCCGCCGATGTGATCACGGGCATTGACCGAACCTTCAAGGGTCAGTACGGCAAACACATCGTCTTCGATCTGATCGCTGAACTGACGCAGTTCTTCGAGGCTCATTTCCGCCAGGTCCTTGCCGGTTTCAACGCCGTACTTCACAGCGTGGCCGACGATTTCGTGGCAGTCACGGAACGGCAGGCCACGGCGCACCAGGTAGTCGGCCAGATCGGTCGCGGTGGAGAAACCACGCAGCGCCGCTTCACGCATGATCGCGTGCTTGGGCTTGATCGCCGGGATCATGTCGGCAAAGGCGCGCAGCGAGTCGCGCAAGGTGTCGGCGGCGTCGAACAGGGGTTCCTTGTCTTCCTGGTTATCCTTGTTGTAGGCCAATGGCTGGCCTTTCATCAGGGTCAGCAGGCCCATCAGCGCACCGAATACACGGCCGCTTTTGCCACGTACCAATTCCGGCACGTCGGGGTTTTTCTTTTGCGGCATGATCGAGCTGCCGGTGCAGAAGCGGTCGGGCAGGTCGATAAACTGGAATTGCGCGCTGGTCCATAGCACCAGCTCTTCGGAGAAGCGCGACAAGTGCATCATCGCGATGCTGGCGGCGGCGCAGAATTCGATGGCGAAATCGCGATCGGAGACGTTGTCCAGCGAGTTGCCGCCCACGGCGTCAAAGCCCAGCAGTTGTGCGGTGAATTCGCGGTCGATCGGGTAGGTGGTGCCCGCCAGTGCGGCGCTGCCCAGAGGCATGCGGTTGGTGCGCTTGCGGCAGTCGACCAGGCGCTCGTAATCGCGGCTGAGCATCTCGAACCAGGCCAGCATATGGTGACCAAATGTTACCGGCTGTGCGGTCTGCAGGTGGGTAAAGCCGGGCATGATGGTCTCGGCTTCACGCTCTGCCTGTTCCAGCAGGCCTTTTTGCAGGCGGGTGATCTCGGCCAGGATCAGATCGATTTCGTCACGTAGCCACAGGCGGATATCGGTCGCAACCTGGTCATTACGGCTACGGCCGGTGTGCAGTTTTTTGCCGGTCACGCCGATGCGGTCGGTCAGACGCGCCTCGATGTTCATGTGCACGTCTTCCAGGTCGATGCGCCAGTCAAACGTACCGGCTTCGATTTCGCTCTGGATGGTTTTGAGGCCGTCGATGATGCTGTCGCGTTCGGCATCGGTCAGCACGCCGACCTTGGCCAGCATCGTGGCGTGAGCCACGGAGCCCATGATGTCATGGCGATAAAGGCGCTGGTCGAAAGTGACGGAGGCGGTGAAACGCGCAACGAAGGCGTCGACGGGTTCACTGAAGCGGCCGCCCCAGGACTGATTGGTCTTGTCGGTGCTCATGGATTCGCTCGTAATCGGCTGAGGGGAGTTACACAAATAGTTACCGCGAATCATAACAGGGTTGCCATTCATGGCGTTGACGCAGCTCGGCAGGTTTTTGTGTGAAGTGCGGTATAAATAAATTTCCGAAAGGAAATGTATCGTTTGAATACTTTCGCCTTGGCAACCGTCTACAGTTGGTCGTATGGATCAGTCATAGCAGGTCTTTGTAGATTGCCAGACGTATCCGGTATTAAATCGAGCAATCGAGGCAGGTGAATATTGCTGTGAGGTTTGCGGCACTTTTTGGCCTTCGCGCTAGTCTTAGCGTGGATCGCCGTGACAGTCGTCACATCACCTGTCTACGCTATCCTTGTGCGAGACTCACGCAGGAATACAGCGCTATATGAATGTCCTGATCGTTGATGACGAAACCCTGGCCCGCGAGCATTTGAGCCATTTGCTCAGCACGCTCGGGGGCTATACGTTGCTGGAGCCTGGCGCCACTAATGGCGAAGAGGCACTTAACCTGATCGAAAGCCTGAAACCGGATGTCGTTTTGCTCGATATCCGCCTGCCAGGCCTCGACGGGTTGCAGGTTGCAGCCAAATTGTGCGAGCGCGAGCTACCGCCTTCGGTGGTGTTTTGCGTGGCGCCTGACGAGTTTTCCGTACAGGCCCTGCAAGAGAGCGGTGTCAGCTATGTGCTCAAGCCGGTCACCGCAGATGCCCTGCGTGCTGCCCTGAAAGAGGCGCACCGGCCCAACCGCATCCAGCTGGCTGCACTCACCCGGCCTGCCGCGCAAACCGGCAGTGGCCCACGCAGTCATATCAGTGCCAGAACCCGAAAAGGCATTGAACTGATCCCTATCGACCAGGTGATCTACTTTATCGCTGACCATAAATACGTGACATTGCGTCACGCTGGCGGTGAAGTTCTGCTCGACGAGCCGCTCAAGGCACTCGAAGACGAGTTTGGTGAACGCTTTGTGCGTATTCACCGTAATGCACTGGTGGCCCGAGACCGCATCGAGCGCTTGCAACGCACGCCCCTTGGGCATTTCCAGCTGTTCCTGCGCGGCCTGAACGGGGATGCGCTGATTGTGAGCCGCAGGCATGTGGCGGGTGTTCGCAAGATGATGCAGCAACTGTAATTCGTGCTCAAAAGGCGTGGATACGCCGTTTTTGGGCCAGGGAGGCCGAGGACTTTCTGATACAAGTCAAAGCTGTTTTGGCTGAGCTGTTATTATCAGCCGTATCTTTTCAGTACGGATTGATCCATGTCCTCTCGCGAAATCCGCATCGCTACCCGTAAAAGCGCCCTGGCTCTTTGGCAGGCCGAATACGTTAAAGCCCGTTTAGAGCAGGCTCACCCCGGTATTTTGGTGACGCTGGTGCCCATGGTCAGCCGTGGTGACAAGCTGCTGGACTCGCCGCTGTCGAAAATTGGCGGCAAGGGGCTCTTCGTCAAGGAGCTGGAAACAGCCCTGCTCGAAAACGAAGCAGACATCGCCGTGCACTCCATGAAAGACGTACCGATGGACTTCCCTGAAGGCCTGGGTCTGTTTTGCATTTGCGAGCGCGAAGATCCGCGTGACGCCTTCGTTTCCAACACCTATGCCAGCCTCGACGATTTGCCTCAGGGCAGCATTGTCGGCACGTCGAGCCTGCGCCGTCAGGCCCAGTTGCTGACTCGCCGTCCGGACCTGCAAATCCGCTTTCTGCGTGGCAACGTCAATACCCGTCTGGCCAAGCTCGATGCAGGTGAATACGACGCCATTATCCTCGCGGCTGCCGGCCTGATTCGCCTCGGTTTTGAACAGCGCATCACATCACCCATCAGCATCGAAGACAGCTTGCCAGCCGGTGGCCAAGGCGCAGTGGGTATCGAATGCCGCAGCGCAGATCCCGAAATCCATGCCCTGCTGACGCCTTTGCATCACGCCGATACGGCCGTGCGCGTTACGGCCGAGCGTGCGCTGAACAAGCATCTCAACGGTGGCTGCCAAGTGCCGATTGCCTGTTATGCCGTGCTTGAAGGCGAGCAAATCTGGCTGCGCGGCCTGGTCG
Organism: Pseudomonas sp. CCC4.1; assembly: GCF_035019225.1. Lineage (NCBI taxonomy): Bacteria > Pseudomonadati > Pseudomonadota > Gammaproteobacteria > Pseudomonadales > Pseudomonadaceae > Pseudomonas > Pseudomonas sp. CCC4.1. The sequence goes on from NZ_JASJWL010000020.1 coordinate 17,373, forward strand.
GCGAACCGAGTGGCGGTGTGTTGCTCAGTGCCGACGCCCGTGCGCCGCGTGCACACGCCAGTGAGTTGGGTGTGCAAGTGGCTGAGGCTCTGCTGGCCCAAGGGGCTGGGGATATTCTCAAAGCCGTTTATGGTGAGGCAGGTCACGAGTGACAGGCTGGCGCTTGCTGCTGACCCGGCCAGCCGAGGAATCGGCCGCGCTGGCCGCTGAGCTGGCGGCTGCCGGGATATATAGCAGCAGCTTGCCACTGCTGGCGATCAGCCCGTTGACTATGACTGATGCTCAGCGTGCGCTGATTGCGGGTCTTGACCGGTATTGCGCAGTGATTGTGGTCAGCAAGCCTGCGGCGCGCCTGGGGCTTGAGCTGGTCAGCCAGTACTGGCCGCATGCGCCCCGGCAGAAGTGGTTCAGCGTTGGCGCCGCGACGGCGCAGATTCTCGCCGATTACGGCCTCGATGTTAGCTACCCTCAACGGGGTGATGACAGCGAGGCGCTGCTGGCGATGCCCGAGCTCAAGTCTGCAGTGGGGGGGGATCAGCCCAGCGTGTTGATCCTGCGTGGGGAGGGTGGTCGCGAGTTGCTCGCGGATCGTCTGCGCAGCATTGGCGCGCAGGTCGACTACCTTGAAGTCTACCGCCGCGTACTGCCGTCATACCCGCCTGCAACCCTGTCCCGGCGGGTTGAAGTGGAACGCCTGAACGCGCTGGTGGTCAGCAGTGGGCAGGGTTTTGAACATTTACGGCAGATGGCAGGCGATTCCTGGCCCATGCTTGGGTGCCTGCCGTTGTTTGTTCCAAGCCCGCGGGTTGCTGAGCTGGCTCGCAGCGCCGGGGCGCAACATGTTGTGGATTGTCGTGGTGCAAGCGCCACGGCTTTGCTGGCGGCGCTGCGGGAGCATCCCGCACCTGCTTTCTAATGCAAAGGATGGATTCGTGAGCGAAACAGTCTTGTCCAAAGAACACGTGCAGCCCGCGCCAGAAGCGCCGGCTAAAAAAACCGAACCTGCACCACAGGGTCGAGGCAATGGCCTGGCGGTTTTCGCCCTGTTGCTCGGCGCCGCCGGTGTTGCTGTCGGCGGCTGGGGGGTATGGCAGGTGCGTCAACTGCAAGCTGCCACCGCAGAGCAGCTGAGCGACGTACCGGCCCTGGCCGCGCAAACGCTTTCGATCAAGCAGGGCGAGCAGAAGCTGCTGGCGCGGCTCAACCAACTGCCTTCGGCCAGTGAACTGGATAATCAGCGCCAATTGGTCGTGCAGCTGCAAGGCGATCAGCAGCGCCTGAACCAGCGCCTGGAAACCGTACTGGGCGAAAGCCGCAAAGACTGGCGCCTGGCCGAGGCCGAGCACTTGTTGCGTCTTGCCACCTTGCGCTTGTCGGCCCTGCAAGACGTCACCAGCGCCCAGGCACTGGTACAGGGCGCGGACGCGATTTTGCGTGAGCAGAACGATCCGGGTTCATTCGCCGCTCGTGAGCAACTGGCCAAAAGCCTGACTGCATTGCGCAGTGTTGAGCAGCCGGACCGCACCGGACTGTTTTTGCAGTTGGCGGCCTTGCGTGATCAAGTGGCGCAACTCAGTGCGCTGGCCCCGGCCTATCAGAACCAGGGTGACTCGCTGGCCAGCCTCACCGCTGATGGCGATGGCGCGAGCCGTTGGTCCCGGTGGTGGGAGGAGATCTCGCACTACATCCGCATCGACTTCAATGCCGACAAAAATGTGCGCCCCCTGTTGGCTGGCCAAAGCCTGACCCAGGTTCGCCTGGCCTTGAGCCTGGCGCTGGAGCAAGCCCAGTGGGCGGCGCTCAATGGCCAGGAGTCGGTTTACACCCAGGCCCTGGCGCAGGCGCAAGATGTGCTCAAGGGCAACTTCAATGCGGATAACCCGCAGAGCAAAAAAATCCTCGAGCAAGTGATTGAACTCGGCAAGCAGCCGGTTACGGTAAAAACCCCGGACCTTGCGGCTGCCTTGAGCGCAGTACAGGCCTACCTTGAGCGTCGGCATGTGCGTGCGCAAGAGCCGGTCAAAGCGGCTGCCAGCCCGGCGCAGGAGGCACTTCCATGAAGCGCTTCTACGTGATTGTGTTCTTGTTGATTGCAGCTGCGGCCTGCATCGGCCTGGCAATTGCTGAAGATGCGGGCTATGTGCTGATCGCCTATAAAAATTTCCGTTACGAATCCAGTGTCTGGGCAACGCTCGCGCTGCTGGCCGTCCTGTGGCTGCTGGTGTGGGGAGTCAAGCTGCTGGTGGAGCTGGTGACGGCTTCTACAGGGCTGGTCAACCCGTGGTCGCGGCGCAACCGCAGCCGTCGAGTGCAGATCGCCATCGAGCAAGGCCAGATGGACCTTGCCGAGGGCCGCTGGGCCAGCGCACAGAAGCATCTGGCCCGTGCCGCCGAAGCCGAGCCGCAGCCATTGCTCTACTACCTGGGGGCTGCACGAGCGGCCAACGAGCAGGGGCACTACGAAGAAAGCGACAACCTGCTGGAGCGAGCGCTGGAACGCCAGCCTCAGGCCGAACTGGCCATTGCCCTGAGCCATGCCCAGTTGCAGGTGGACCGTGCTGACACCGAGGGCGCGCTGGTGACCTTGCAGGCCATGCATGAGCGCCATCCACACAATGTTCAGGTGTTGCGCCAGCTGCAGCGTCTGCACCAGCAGCGTGGCGACTGGACGGCGTTGATCCGCCTGTTGCCAGAGCTGCGCAAGGACAAGGTATTGCCGCCCAAGGAGCTGGCCGAGCTGGAGCGACGGGCCTGGGGGCAGAATCTGAGCCTGGCGGCCCAGCGTGAAAGCGAAGGCGAGGCCGGGTTGCAGTCACTTCAACGCGCCTGGCAACAGCTTACCTCGGCCCAGCGCCAGGAGCCCGCGCTCGTGCTGGCCTATGCCGAGCAATTGCGCCAGCTGGGCGCGCAAACTGAAGCCGAAGAAGTCTTGCGCGGGGCGCTCAAGCGCAGTTATGACAGCCATCTTGTGCGCCTCTATGGCCTGCTGCGCGGCAGTGACCCGGTGAAGCAGTTGCAGGCCGCTGAAGGCTGGCTCAAGAGCCATCCCGGCGATGCCAGCCTGCTGTTGACCCTGGGTCGCCTGTGCCTGCAAAACAGCTTGTGGGGCAAAGCGCGGGATTACCTTGAAAGCAGCCTCAAGGTGGAGCGCAACCCCGAAACCTGTGCCGAGCTGGCACGACTGCTGGCCCAGTTGGGAGATACGGGGCGCAGTAATCAGCTTTTTCAGGAAGGGCTGAATTTGCTGGATGAGCGTTTGCTCGCATCCCCCTTGCCAGTCACTGCCACGACCCTGTGAAGAGGCCAGCCTGGCGTGTGTTTCGGCACACGTGGGGCTGCCTGCAGTATTGAGCGAGCGAGGGGCAATCTGCCTTTTCCTACATGATTTGTTCTAAAGGCTTAGTGTTTCTGTTGGGGTTTCCTTGGTTTCTTCGAGAACTATCCGCTTAGGGTCACCTTGAAAGGGCTAATGGCTTTCATCTACCGTAACCAACTGTCTCTTTTGTCATGGAAAAGCCATGTTCTTGGCAGCTTCACGTTTTATTTTCTTTTTAGCCTTTGTAGTAGGCGCCTTGGTAATGGGCGGCACTTTTTATCTCGAGTACGGGCCCGGGCTCAAGCCTTGTTCGCTATGTCAGGTTCAGCGTTTTTTCTTGCTGGATTTCTGCCTCGTCAACCTGGTGGCTTTTGCCCATGGCCCCAAAGGTTTTGGCATGTTGTGTTACTCCCTTGCCTCCATGTTGTTCGCGCTGGGTGGCGCGGCGAGTGCCTTGAGGCAGGTATGGCTGCAAGAGCTGGCGCCAGATCAACTGATGCTCTGTCAGCCAGAGCTGGCCTGCATCTGGCGCGACATGTCGCCGAGTGAAATCATTTCGATGATTTATCGTGGCAGTGAGGACTGCACACATATTCACTGGACCATCTTTGACTTGAGCATTCCCGAGTTGAGCTTGCTGGCCTTTATCGGGCTGCTTGTTCTTGCCATCTTTCAGATCAGTCGCTCGATTGCCAGGGACAAATTACCCCGTGACTGCGACGTGAAGTAGCACTTGGGATTAAACACTTGTATGAATTTTCTCTCGTGGGTACCTTGAAGCAGTTGGCAAGCGGGCATAATCTGGCCCGCACGTATCACGGAGTTATGCCGCCCAATGCCCGTGCAATCGTGCAGGTTTTGGTTCACACAGGCCTGGCTGATGTCGGGTGGCATGGGCCCACAAGGGAAGAGAGATCATCATGCTCGAAAGATGCGAGAGTGCTCAGGAACGATTCAACGGCGTCCACCAACTGGTAGACCGCTGGTTGCTTGAGCGCCGTAAACTTGTGAAGGCTTATGCGGCTCTGCTGGAGCAGCAAAACAATCCCAAACGCGGGCCTCAAAAAGAGTTTTGCCAGCTGCTGGTCGATTATGTGTCCGCAGGCCATTTCGAGATTTACGAGCAGCTGAATCAGGAGGCCAAGGCCTTCAATGACGAGCGCGGGCTTGCCCTGGCAGAGACCATCTACCCGCGTATCAACGTGATTACCGAGGCCGCCCTGGCTTTCAACGATCATTGTGATGGTAAGGCCCATCGCCCTGACTGTGACAAGCTGGCAGAAGAGATCAAGGTTTTGGGCGCTCTGCTTGATGAGCGTTTTGAGCTTGAAGACTGCTTGATCGAAGTGCTGCACAGCGCGCACAAGCAGAAAGAAGCCGCTCAGGCTTAAGCAACAATCCATTTAAAAAACGGTGCGCAATGGCGCGCCGTTTTTTATTTCCGGGACGGTTACTTTCGGGTAGCGAACAGTTCGATTTCAAACACCAGTGGTGTATTGGGGGCAATCAGATCCCCGGCCCCCTGGGTGCCGTAAGCTTGGCTTGAAGGTATCGCCAGCCGCCATTTCGCACCCACCGGCATCTGTACCAATGCACTGCGCCAGCCGGCGATTACGCTGCCCAGGCGAAACCATTGTGGTTGGGTGCTGTGGTCGAACACGGTGCCATCGGGCAGTAGGCCCACATAGCTCACATACACCGAATCCTGTGGGCCGGGCTTGGCGCCTTTGCCGGGTTTTAGTTCGGTCAGGATGATGCCGTCGGCCAGCTCGCGAGCCTGGGGTTGCTGTTTTTCGACCAGCAAAAAAACTTCTTCAGCGCTCAGGGCGGCGTTGATGCCTGACGAGGCCTGCCCGGGATCTGTTTGAGCCTGATGCTGCGCCAGAATCTGGCCGATGCGCTCATCTGTCAGGGCCAGCGGTTTGCCTTGGTAGGCGGTGTGCAGGCCCTCGATCAGTGCCTGGATCTGTAGCTCGGGGACTTCCTGGCGCAAGCGTTCGCCCAGGCTGGCGCCCATGCTGTAGGCCAGATCGCGGGCGTCGTCGGGGGAGGGAGAGGGGGCTGCGTCAGCCACAGGCGCAAGGCACAACAACATCCAAAACATGTAACGCGGCATGGTGGTTCTCCGGCGTGATGTGCGAGCGATTATGCCAGCGCCCGAGCGGCGCCGATGTTTTAATTCGAAGGGGCTAAAAGACGTTTGGGCACTCTTTGAATTTAGCTGGCTTGGCCGTTAAAGATTGATCCAGCACAAGTTTTTCGACGTCATGCAACGTGCAGCTATCCTTAGTGTCAACATGCCCTAGCGGCGGTAGTTGCAGAGGTCTAGTATGAGCCGCACTCACTTCAGCCAGGAGGTAAACCATGTCGGCCAATAAGAAGCCCGTAAATACGCCGTTGCACTTGCTCCAACAGCTCTCAGGCAGTCTGCTTGAGCATTTGGAAAACGCTTGCTCCCAAGCGTTGGCTGATGCTGAGAAACTGCTCGCCAAGCTTGAAAAGCAGCGCGGTAAAGCGCAGGAAAAACTGCACAAGTCACGTGCAAAACTGCAAGACGCCGCCAACGCCGGAAAATCCAAGGCTCAGGCCAAGGCCAAGTCTGGGGTCAAAGAGCTCGAGCAACTGCTCGACTCACTCAAAGACCGTCAAAGCGAAACGCGCACTTATATTCTGCAACTCAAACGTGATGCTCAAGAAAGCCTGAAGTTGGCCCAAGGTATCGGTCGAGTCAAAGAGGCTGTTGGCAAGGCTTTGTCGAGTCGCGATGCCAAGCCTGCAGCGGCAGCGAAAAAACCGGCTGCCAAAGGGGCTGCCAAGGCTCCGGCCAAAGCTCCGGCCAAAGCAGCCGCCAAGCCTGCCGGCAAAGTAGCGGCGGCTAAGCCTGCGACCAAGCCAGTTGCTGCAAAAACCGTAGCGGCCAAGCCGGCAGTGTCCAAAACGGCTGCGGCAAAACCGACCGCCAAACCCGCAGCGGCCAAACCGGTACCAGCAAAAGCCCCGGTAAAAGCGGCGGCCAAACCGGCAGCGGCCAAACCTGCCGCTAAAACCGCAGCGGCCAAGCCCGCAACGGCCAAGCCTGCAGCAAAACCCGCAACGGCCAAACCTGCAGCGGCCAAGCCTGCGGCAAAACCCGCAGCGGCTAAACCTGCAGCAGCCAAGCCTGCCGCAAGAAGGCCAGCAGCTGCCAAACCGGCCGCGGCTCCGGCCAAGCCCGCCGTGACGTCCGCCGCCGCGGCACCCGCTACAACCCCGGCGTCAACTCCGGTAACCGCTACAAACTCGGCTACGACCCCAGCCAGCGCTTCTTAAGCGCGATTGATTGCGACGCGCAGCGTATGCAGCGCGTCGCAATCAGGGTGACCGGCATCGACCGTCATCTTCTGCAGCCAGGCGCAGGTATCCTGCGATTGCGTTTTCGACCAGCCCTGAGTCACGGATTCCAGGCGCCGCAACAACATCCGTTCGGCCTCCAGCTCCAATGCCTTGACCTGCACGCGCAGCGTCGCCAGTGCATCGTCGTGCGCGGCTGCTTCGCGCCAGCGTGTTCGCAGTTGTCGCAACGGCTGAACCACTTCGTGCTGCCAGGGTCCGGCACAGGCATTCAGTTGCCCAAGGCGCGCCTTGTCGAAGGCCACGCCGCGCTCCTCAAGCCAGGCTGCACACAGCAGCACACACACATCCACACCCTGGTCCTGCAAGTGCAGGCAGGCCTGCTCCACCCCAGGTCGGGCATAGAGGTTCAAACAGTAATTCCACAGGTCAGTCTGCATAGTGCAATTCGCGCCAGTTGAGAGGGAAGCTGGTAGACTCCGCCGCCATTATGATCCGACTTCAGAACCTGACTTTACAGCGTGGCCCGCAACGTCTGCTAGAAGACGCCGAGCTGACCCTGCACGCCGGCCACAAAGCCGGTCTGGTCGGCGCCAATGGCGCCGGTAAATCCACTTTGTTCGCCTTGCTGCTGGGTGAGTTGACGCCTGATTCCGGGGATTGTCTGCTCCCGGCCGACTGGCGGATCGCCCATATGCGCCAGGAAATCGACACCCTCGACCGCATTGCGATCGACTATGTGCTCGATGGCGACCAGCGATTGCGCCAGGTGCAGGCCGATCTGGCCAGGGCCGAAGCTGACGAGGACGGTGCTGCGCAAGCGCGCCTGCACTCCGAGCTGGACAGCGCCGACGGCTACACCGCCGATGCACGGGCGCGCAAAATGCTCGCCGGACTGGGCTTTACCAACGAACAGATGGATCGCCCGGTTGCCGATTTTTCCGGTGGCTGGCGGATGCGCCTGAACCTGGCTCAGGCCCTGATGTGCCCGTCGGATCTTTTGTTGCTCGATGAACCGACCAACCACCTGGATCTCGACGCCATTCTCTGGCTTGAAGACTTCCTCAAGAATTACCCTGGCACCTTGCTGCTGATCTCTCACGATCGGGACTTCCTGGATGCCGTGGTCGACAACATTGCCCACGTCGATCAGCGCAAAATCACCCTGTATCGCGGTGGTTACAGCGCATTTGAGCGTGCCCGTGCCGAACGTCTGGCCCAGCAGCAGCAGGCCTACGAAAAGCAACAGGCGCAACGTGCGCACATGGAAAGCTATATCGCCCGCTTCAAGGCCCAGGCCACCAAGGCCCGTCAGGCGCAGAGCCGGATCAAGGCCCTTGAGCGTATGGAAGAGCTGAGCGCGGCCCATGTGGATTCGCCGTTCGACTTCGTGTTCCGCGAAGCGGTCAAGCTCTCCAGCCCGTTGCTCGACTTGTCCGATGCGCGCCTGGGTTATGGCGACAAAACCATCCTCGAGAAGGTCAAGCTGCAACTGGTTCCGGGCGCCCGTATTGGCTTGCTCGGGCCAAACGGCGCGGGTAAGTCGACCCTGATCAAAAACCTCGCAGGCGAGCTGGAACCACTGTCGGGTCGGTTGGCCCGTGGCGAGAATCTGGTGGTTGGCTATTTTGCCCAACATCAGCTCGACTCACTGGATTCCAAGGCCAGCCCGTTGCTGCATATGCAGCGTCTGGCGCCGACCGAGCGCGAACAGACCCTGCGCGACTTCCTCGGTGGTTTCGATTTCCGGGGTGCGCGGATCGACGAGCCGGTACTGAACTTCTCCGGTGGCGAAAAAGCCCGCCTGGCGCTGGCATTGATAGCCTGGGGCCGCCCGAATCTGTTGCTGCTCGACGAACCGACCAACCACCTCGATCTGGAAATGCGTCTGGCGCTGACCATGGCTCTGCAAGAGTTCAGCGGCGCGGTGCTGGTGGTGTCCCACGATCGCCATCTGCTCAAGAGCACTACGGATGAGTTCCTGCTGGTTGCCGATGGCAAGGTTCAGGAGTTTGACGGCGACCTCGAAGACTACGCGCGCTGGCTGGCCGACTACCGTTTGCGCAATGCGCCGGTCAGCACCACGCTGGTCAACCCTGACAAGACCGATAAAAAGGCTCAACGTCAGGCCGCTGCAGCGTTGCGTCAGCAGCTGGCACCGCATAAACGCGAAGCTGACAAGCTTGAGAGCGAGCTGGGCAAGGTCAACGAAAAGCTGGCGAAAATCGAAACCAGCCTGGGCGACAGTGCCGTTTACGAAGCTGCGCGCAAAGATGAATTGCGTGATCTGCTGGCGGAACAGGCCAAGCTCAAAGTGCTCGAAAGCCAGTTGGAAGAGCGGTGGATGGAAGCGCTGGAATTGCTTGAGTCCATGCAAGCAGAACTGGAAGCCCTGTCCTGATGGAAGCCCTGCACTTGCCAGTGCCCGCCGAACTGATCGCACCGCTGTGGATCGGTGTGCAGATTTTGCTGATTCTGTTGGCGGGTTACTTCTCCCAACGTGTCGTGGCGCGCTTCCTGACGCGGCTGGGCGAGCGTTATCCGTTCCCGCCACAGCTGATGATGCCGCTGCGCGGCGGTTTGCGCTGGTTCATCATGGGCAGTGCGGTGATCGTCGTGCTGGAACGTCTGGGGGTTTCGGCCACCGTGTTGTGGACGGCGCTGTCGGGCTTTGTGGCGGTGGCGGCGATTGCCTTCTTCGCCATGTGGAGCGTGCTTTCCAATCTGCTGTGTGCAGTGTTGATCTTTACCGTGGGGCCGTTTCGCATTGGCGACGTGGTGGAGTTGCTCGACACGCTGGACAAGCCCGGCGTCAAAGGTCGTGTGGTGGCCATCAATCTGCTTTACACCACGCTGATCGAACCCGCTGAATCGGGCAGTGGTAGCAGCATGGTGCAAGTCCCCAACAGTCTGTTCTTCCAGCGCTCGGTACGCCGCTGGCGAGAAAGCGACCTGTAACGCTCCCGCAGAGTCAAAACTACCCTCAGAAATTTGTGGTCAATTTTCAACCAACGCATTAGCTTAAGGGACTTGTTACAGATCTTGTCCGAGGTGTGCGATGTCGTTGGAAACGTGGTTGGCCTTTTTTGCTGCCTGTTGGGTGATCAGCCTGTCCCCCGGCGCTGGCGCGATTGCTTCGATGTCGTGCGGTCTGCAGTATGGTTTCTGGCGCGGTTACTGGAATGCCCTGGGCCTGCAACTGGGCCTGGCGTTGCAAATCGCCATTGTCGCAGCCGGTGTCGGCGCCATCCTTGCAGCCTCGTCTACCGCTTTCTATGCCATCAAATGGTTCGGCGTGGCTTACCTTGTTTACCTCGCCGTCAAACAGTGGCGTGCCCTGCCGGCTGATCTGAGCGATGACGCCGCCGTGCGTCCCATCGGCAAGCCGCTGGCTCTCGTATTTCGCGGCTTTCTGGTCAACGTCAGCAACCCCAAGGCGCTGGTGTTCATGCTCGCGGTGCTGCCGCAGTTCGTAAACCCGGCAGCGCCGCTGGTGTCCCAATACCTGACGTTGGGCGTGACCATGATCTGCGTCGACCTGATCGTCATGGCCGGTTACACAGGGTTGGCGTCCAAGGTCCTGCGTCTGCTGCGTACGCCGCAACAACAGCGCCGGATGAACCGCACCTTTGCCGGTCTGTTTGTTGGCGCGGCGGGTTTTCTGGCGACGTTGCATCGCGCTACAAACTGAAATCTGTGCAAAAAGCGCATAAGTCATATGCGCGCCCTGGCGTTGTTGCGAGGTATCGGTCTTTTTAGACTTTTACCCTCCGTTGCATCATTCCAAACCAGAGGTTCATATGACTTTTACAATGCCCAAACTACTGTCCTCATTGCTCGCCTGTCTGAGTCTGGCGGCAACTTCAGCCATCGCGGCTGAGCCTGCCGTCAATCCCAACCCCACTATCCGTGCCATGTCTGGCGCTGTTCCGATTGATCGTCTTGACCCGGCCTCTACGGCTTTACTGGTGATTGATTTTCAGCAGGAGTACTTCACCGGCCGGTTGCCGATCCCGGACGGCCAGAAGGCACTCAACAAGGCTCGCGAGCTTATTGCATTCGCGGACAAGGCCAGGATTCCGGTTTATCAGATTCAGCATATCGCCCCGGCGGGCTCAGCGGTTTTTGCGCTGGACGGCGAAGGTGTGAAATTCCACCCGCAGATGCTGCCTCGCGCGGGTGATACGGTGTTGCAAAAAACCACCGTGAGCGTTTTTGGCAGCACTGAACTGGACCGCCTGCTGAAGGAAAAAGGCATCAAGACGGTAATTATTGCCGGCCTGATGACCCATGCCTGCGTGGCCGGCGGCGCTCGGGACGCTGCGCCGCTGGGGTACCAGGTCGTGGTAGCATCTGATGCTTCCGCTACCCGCAGTATTACCCGGGCAGACGGCTCGAGCATTGATGCAAATAGCCTGCACCGCGCAGCCCTGGCTTCAGTCGAAGACACCTTTGGCGACGTCATGACTACGGCGCAGATCGTTAAATTGCCTCTAAAGTGAAGCTCAATCGATGAATCAGTTGCTGGCCATGCGGGCGTTTTGCTGCATCGTCGAGAATCGTGGATTTTCGGCAGCAGCCGAGCAATGGGAAACCACGTCTTCGACATTGTCCCGGCATTTACAGCATCTGGAGGCACAACTCGGTGTGCGGTTGATCAACCGCACAACCCGGCACTTGAGCCTGACTGAGGCAGGGGAGCGCTATCACGCGGCCTGCCTCGACATTTTGCAGCGGCTCGACCAAGCGGCGTTGGCTGTTGCCGACGATGGCAGCGAACCGTCAGGGACTCTGCGTATCAGCGTGCCTTTGGTGATCGGGACGCTGGAGTTGGGCAATTGGTTGCCCGGGTTCCAGCAACGCTACCCCAAGATCCGGGTAGACCTGTCCTGCGAGGACCGTTTTGTTGATCTGGTGGCTGAGCGCTTCGACCTTGCACTGCGCATCAGCGGCCCCCTGGAAGACTCCTCGCTGGTGGCCAAGAAACTGACCGTATCCGATCTGATTCTGGTGGCTGCACCCGGTTATGTCAGTCGCCAAGGCTTGCCACGCCAGGTCGACGAGCTGGCTACCCATCAGTTACTCGGTTTTACGGGGAGCAATGAGTGGCGGTTGAATTCGGCGCGGGCTGATACCGTGGTGGTGGCGCTCAACGGACGTTTCAAAACCGACACCATTACCTCCCTCCACAGCGCCGCGTTGGCCGGTCTGGGCATTGCCGCGTTCACACGGGCGACGGTGCAACAGAACTTGCAAAGCGGCCAGTTGGTACAGATTCTTCCCGACTACAACGCAGGCCAGCGTCATTACTTTGCCCTCTATCCGCACGCCCGCCTTCTGGCCCCCAAAGTGCGTGTTTTTGTCGAGTTCATGGCTCAGCATTACACGTCGGTCTGATCTCAGCTGTTGAGCGACAACTGGCTTGTGCTCAGGGCTCAGCGCAGAATCACCGCAGCTTCATCCTCGGGTAGTCTGTTGAGTGGTGCTGGCGCGCTCTTTGGCGGCTGAGGTGCAATGCCTGTCAGTTGCTCTTGTAGTTGCCGTACCACGTCCTCGCCAAGGGTTGCGGCTACGTCGCGTATAACCTGGGGCCGGTTAAGGGACACTCTGAGATCGTGGCGGTTTGTCAGTTTGATGTCCTCCCCTTTACCCATGGCAGTGAATGCTGAGGTGACCTCAAGGGTACGGGTGTTGATCAGGCTGAAGTCAGCAACCAGCGTCAACCCCAGTATCGCCGAATAACTCCTGGTATTGGCCAGTGCGTTGAGGTCCCGGGTGAAATCAATGTCAGACACCGTGCCAAACAGAACGTAGTCGGCGCCTTTGAAATGACCGGCCTTTATGCGCTTGATGATGTCATAAACATCCGTTTTGTCGCTGGCTTTGTAAGGCGTGGCCTGCACCAGTCGGAACAACCCGGATTTGAGAATCTTTCCTTTGATATCGCCACTGAAATTGCGCAACTCGTTTTGCTGGATGTAGCTGTTGCGGTTCTCGTACGTTTGGTAGCTCGCCGAGCCATTGGCGTTGTACGGGCCGGACTGAAAACGGTTACGTGCAGTGGTTGACTGGACGTATTGCTGTACGCGGGTCTCATAAGCCAGGTCGGTCACGGCTATTTTGGGGGCAGCTTGAACTTCCCAGATACAGAGCAGGCTGATAACGCATATCCAGATACGCATCGCTTAGCGCTCCGTTGTTTTGCGGATTTCTTTGTCGTCCATCCATTCCGCCAGGCCGCTTTCGAGATCGACCAGTTGCAGGTTGAATGTGTAGAAAACATCTTTGAAGTCCTTGCTGCGCTTCACAATCGAGGTAATGGAGCCTTCGAGGCGGTATTTGGCTGCGATCATGTTACCGGTCTTGCTGATCGTCGTTTTTTTGTACAAGCCGCTTTGGTTTTGCAACTGAAGTTGGTCGACCTGGCTTTGCATGTCGGTGTTGTCGCTCGCAAAACGAACGGTGCCAGTTTTCATCAGTTGGGTTTTTATCGACGTTGTTATCTGGCGGGTGTCGATGTACTCGCTGGTTTTGTTTTTCACATCGTAGACCTGCACCACCGGTCTTCCCTGAAGAATGCCGGACTGCGCAAGGGAGCGTGTCATGCTTTCGGCGATCATCTGCAGGTCAGTCGAGCCAAATTCATTGGTGATCAGTTCCACAGCCTTGGTGTCGCCATAAGCTATGTTTTTGCCGCCGATGACTGGCGAAGTGTTGGAACACCCGCTGATCAGAATCAGCATAAGGGCGAGTAATGAAGTGCGTGCAAGCATGGAATAGCTCTCCAGGAGTGACAAAAGTTATGGGTTCAGGGCGTTTTCACTTCCAAACGGAAATCCCTGGCTTGGGGCACTGGTGCAATAGCAGGAATAAAAGTGTTTTGTTTGGCGTACAGGGTGATGGTTTTCCAGCCTTCTTCATTGGCAACGGGAAAACCGTCCTTGCCCAGCCAGGTAAAGCGGTAATAAACCATTCGGTTGTGGCGGCTGGTGTTGGTCATCTGGGCGTTTACGGTCATGAAGCCATTTACACGCGCTACGCGGATCGCTCCGGCAGAGATATGTTTGAACTTGCCCATGACCGTAATCTTGCTTGCTGCACTGTTGGGTTGTGGAGGTGACGGTGTGGCGCAGCCGATCAGTAAAAACAGCGCCAGAGCGCCCGAGAGCAAATATCGCATCGTGGGTTCCTCAGGGTTTTTGTCGGCTTATGAAAGCCAGCGGGGGGGTGACGGGTGTAGTACTGCCAGCGGCGGCATGGTGGAAAACGCGATTACCGATCGTGCGTATCGTGATGACCTGATAGCCGCGTTCGGCCCTTATGCGTATCGGCGTACTGCCCGGGATGTCGGGCAGACTAATTTGATGCTCACCACGGTTGAGGCGTAAACGCACCACATATGTGTTGTCTGCCAGGGTGCGCCAGGTGCGCGTATCCGCGTCTTCCAGAACAGTCGAAGCAACTCCCAGAAGCAGGCCGGCCAGCGGGTTGTCGTCATTGAGTTGTTTTTGTGCGACGCCTCGAGTGACAGCCCGCGCGCTGCTACGCAGGAGGATCCACGGCAGTTCATCGCGCAGGGCGCGACGCGACATGGTCGTGGTGGTGTTAAGCAAGGTGAGGGGATGAAGCTGGCCGTTGACGACGACATGGGTGAGGGGCGTATTGGGGGTGTAAGGCCTGATCACCGGAAATGACAGCGGCGTAATGACGAGGTTGTTGCTGATGGTTAATGGCAGTGGGAGACGTATTGAGTCTCGCGCCGGTGCAAAGCCATTTTGCAGCACTATCAGAACTTCGCTTTCATCGCTGCGGGCCTCTGGTTTGTCCAGGTTCAGCAGGTTTTGCTCGATCAGAGGTGTGTTGGGTCGCAGTTCTGCGGCCTTTCGATAGCCTGGTGCGGCAAGGCTTCGTTCTCCCAAAGCCTCGTAAACAAAGCCCGCCAAATAATGACTAAAGGCGCTCTGATAACTATTTTTCAGCTCCAGTACGTCGGGTGCATCAAGACTTTCCAGCGGGTAGCCACGCAGATCCTTGAGCCGGGCCCGTACTCCCCTGCGTTCTGCTTCCTGCTCACGTTTCAAGTATTCCTTGTCCCGAAGTTCAGTGATCAGGGCTTCGCGTTCATGGGTTTTTTTGATTTCCGTGCGGGCACCTTCGAAATCGTTAAGGTTCAACAGATTCAGAGCCATTTGCGTACTCAACCAGACTTTCTCGTAGTCATGGCCTTCATAGCGGCGGACTTTGTCGTTGACCAGAAAACTGGAGAACTGTGCGAGGTACCTGGCGGTATCGAGCCTGACCGACTCCTCCCAGGCATATATCAATTTGTCAGCGTTGCGCCATGCCTTCTGGCTTGCAGCAAGGTCGCCCTTTGCGCGCAATAACTCGCCTTTTTCCAGGTAGTAGAGAAGGTCTTTGTTCTGGCTGCTGTTGTTTTGTTCGAGCAGGACCAGTGCGCCATCGACATTGCCAGCCGACAACTGCTGGTTGGTGGCTTGCAGTTCGCTGTCATAACTACGAAATACCGAGCATCCAGTCAGTAAGGTGAGCACGCTCAAAATGAGAGCGTTAAGGGCGCGAGCGGTCATGGGTATGAGTGTCCCCGGGCGTGTAAACCATAAATACTTGTCGATACCGCAGAGACCGGGCCCGAGTACGGGTGATCAGTTGTGGTGAAGGATCGGTATTTTTAGCAGCGTCGGCGGAGGGGAAGTAGCCTTAATCAGGGCGTGATGGCTGTGTTTAATCACTTTGGGA
The DNA here is from genome assembly GCF_035019225.1 of Pseudomonas sp. CCC4.1. Taxonomy (NCBI): domain Bacteria; kingdom Pseudomonadati; phylum Pseudomonadota; class Gammaproteobacteria; order Pseudomonadales; family Pseudomonadaceae; genus Pseudomonas; species Pseudomonas sp. CCC4.1. Next base: position 32,776 of record NZ_JASJWL010000020.1, read on the forward strand.
AATTGCCTACATTTGTGGCGATAGTTAACCCACAAGCACTTGCAATAAAGGGGCTATCAATCTGCAAGGCTCGCTATGTTTAGCCAGTTCAATCGCAGAATTGCAATTCGCTGATTTACGGCGCGATCGCATACGAGGGCCTTGAGTCGGCGGCCAGTAACGGTAAACAATATGTTACTTCTCATTTCCATCCGGATTGATCGATGACCTCCCGCTCGCGTTTTTTGGCATGGCTATTGTTGCCCGTGCTCGCGTTGTGCAGCCTTGTTGCCTCTGCCAACACCCCGGAAGGCGCCTCACAAGCGCTGCACCTGATTGACTACATTGGTGCTGACTATCCGCCTACAGTTGAAAACGGCAAGGTTATTGATGAGACCGAATACCGCGAGCAACTCGAGTTTCTGGCCGTGCTCAAAGGCCTGCTCGCGGACTTGCCGCAACGCCCTGAGCGTGAGGAGCTGCTGCAAGGCGTGAACGCCCTGCAAAGCGCCATCGAACAGCGTGTAGACGGCACCGCCGTTGCGCATGAAGCACGTCAGTTGGGTGCCAAACTGGCGGTGGCCTACGAGGTCAGCCAGGCCCCCGCCATTACCCCTGACCCTACCCGTGGCGCACCCTTGTATGCCCAGCATTGCTCGGTGTGCCACGGTGAAACCGGCGCCGGTGACGGCCCTGCCAGTGTCGGTATGACGCCGCCGCCTGCGAACCTGCGTGACGCGCAGCGCCTGGACCGGCTGAGCCTCTACGCGATCTACAACACCCTTGGCCTGGGGGTTGAAGGCACCGATATGCCTTCGTTTGCTGATCAGCTGGACGAGCGTCAGCGCTGGGACCTGGCCACCTACATCGCCGGGCTGAGTGCCGACCCGAGTGCCAGCAAGGCAGACAAAACCTACAACCTGGCGGACCTTGCCCGTCAAACCCCGAATGAAGTGCTGGCGGCTGAAGGCCCCGAGGCGACCGCAACGTTCCGTGCCCAGCGGGCGCAGCCGCCGCAAGTCAAACGCGGCCCGGCGCAGCTGCTCGACTACACCAGCGCCACCCTGGATAAAAGCCTTGCGGCTTACCGCGCCGGTGACCGTGAGCAAGCCTACGACCTGTCGGTGGCGGCTTATCTGGAAGGTTTTGAACTCGTTGAAAGCTCGCTGGATAACGTTGACGCCAATGTGCGCAAAAACACTGAAAAAGCCCTGATGGCCTATCGGCAATCGCTGCAGGACGGCTTGCCGATCGAGCAGGTCGAGCAGCGACTGGAGGCGGCCAAAGTCTTGCTCAAGGAATCTGCCGGGCTGCTGGGCAGCGATGGCCTGAGCTGGACTTTGAGCTATGTCTCCGGCCTGCTGATTTTGCTGCGTGAAGGGCTGGAAGCAATTCTGGTGCTGGCCGCGATCCTGGCTTTCCTGCGCAATACCGGCCAGCAATCGGCGGTGCGCAGTGTCAACGTCGGCTGGGGTCTGGCCCTGGTGGCCGGGCTGGCGACCTGGGCGCTGGCGGCCTATGTGATTGACGTCAGCGGTGCCCAGCGTGAACTGCTGGAAGGTTGTACTGCGCTGTTCGCCAGCGTCATGGTGCTGTGGCTGGGCGTATGGATGCACGACCGTCGTCACGCCGCCGCGTGGCAGGATTACATCAAGAGCAGCCTGGTCAGCGGTGGCGGTCGTTTTGGCTTCGCGATACTGGCGTTCTTTTCGGTGTACCGCGAACTGTTCGAAGTGATCCTGTTCTACGAAACCCTGTGGCTGCAAGCCGGTCCGGCGGGCCACAACGCGGTACTGGCGGGCGGCGCCACGGCACTGGTCTTGCTGATGGGCCTGGCGTGGATCATCCTGCGTGGCTCGGCCAAATTGCCATTGGCGCTGTTTTTCAGCATCAACGCGGCTTTGCTCTGCGCCCTGTCGGTGGTATTCGCCGGGCATGGCGTGAAAGCGCTGCAAGAGGCGGGCATCTTTGGCACGCGGCCTGTCGCGTTCTTCGACTTCGACTGGCTGGGTATTCATGCAGATGCGTACTCGCTGAGTGCGCAGGCCGTAGCCATTTTGGCAATTATCGTGTTGTACGGCCGAAGCAAACTGGCGGAAAAGCGTCGGGTGCAGGCTTCTTAAATCCTTATACACCTCCCCTCAGTGGGAGCGGCAACACTCAGGAGCAATTCTCTATGCGTGTCTGGATCGACGCAGACGCCTGCCCCAAGGCGGCAAAGGATCAGGTCATCAAGTTCGCTCTCAAGCGTCAGTTTGAGGTGGTGCTGGTGGCAGGGCAGAGCCAGATCAAACCGACCTACGCCCTGGTCAAACTGATTGTGGTGCCCAGCGGCCCGGATGCGGCGGATGATTATCTGGTGGAGCACGCCGTGCCCGGCGAACTGGTGATTTGCAGCGATGTGCCGTTGGCCGACCGGCTGGTCAAAAAGGGCGTTGCCGCGCTGGACCCGCGCGGCAAGGAGTTTGACCCGCAAAACATGGGCGAGCGCCTGGCGGTGCGTAATCTGTTTACCGATCTGCGCGAGCAAGGCCAGGTCAGCGGCGGGCAGGGTGCCTATGGCGAACGCGACAAGCAGGCGTTCGCCAATGCCCTGGACCGTATCCTGACCCGGCTGGCACGGGGTTGATCAGTTTTTTTGCGTCAGCTCAAGCACGCGGTCAACCATCTTGTTGATCCCTGACGCTGCTTCGCTGATGGATTTGGCGAGCATATAGGCCGGGGTGCTGACCAGCTTGCGGGCCTTGTCCTCGACAATTTCCGACACTTCACACTCTTGGTGGGTGCCACCCATTTTGGTGACGGCTGCAGCGGTATCTGCGTCGGTGCCGATGGTGCAGATCACGCCTGGGCCATAAATCTTGGCGGCAATGGCAGGTGAGATGCACATCAGGCCAATCGGTTTGCCAGCTTCGGCAAAGGCTTCGGCCAGGCTCAGCACATCAGCCTGAACCGAGCACGCAGCACCATCGGTGGCAAAGCTGGAGAGGTTTTTGGCGGCACCAAACCCGCCCGGTATGATCAGGGCGTCAAAATCCTCGACCTTGGCCTCACGAACATCCTTGATCTCGCCCCGGGCAATCCGCGCTGACTCCACCAGTACGTTGCGTGACTCGGGCATTGGCTCGCCGGTCAGGTGGTTGATGACATGCAGTTGTGCAATGTCGGGGGCAAAGCACTGTACTTTGGCGCCGCGCTGGTCCAGGCGTAGCAGGGTGATCACGCTTTCGTGGATCTCGGCGCCGTCATAGACGCCGCAGCCGGAAAGAATCACGGCAACTTTTTTAGTGGTCATGTCGATCTCCTTGTTCATGGCATTAATGTCGCCTGATTTGGCGCTTGATGCCATAGGGTTTCGCAGCAAGTGCGCCTACGCTTGATGGAATACCGCTCGGGGTGTGCCATGAAGCTGATTCTGTATGCCGTACCGTTTTTCTTTGTGCTGATTGCTGTCGAGCTGCTGGCCGACCGCTGGCGCGCAATGCACACCTATCGCCTGGCTGACACTATCAGCAGCCTGAGCGCCGGTGTGCTGTCGACCACCACCGGTTTGCTGACCAAAGGCGTGGGGCTGATCACCTACGCGCTGGCATTGAAATATCTGGCGCTGCTGCAATTGCCCGAAGACAGCCTGTGGGTGTGGCTGTTTGCGTTTGTCTTGTACGATTTTTGCTACTACTGGCACCACCGCCTGGGGCATGAGCGCAACGTGCTCTGGGCCGCGCATTCGGTGCATCATCAGAGCGAAGACTACAACCTGTCCACCGCCCTGCGCCAAACCAGCACCGGGTTTGTGCTTGGTTGGGTCTTTTACCTGCCAATGGCGGTGCTGGGTGTGCCGCTGCCGGTATTTGTCACCGTGGCCACCGTCAACCTGCTCTATCAGTTCTGGGTCCATACCCGCCATGTGCCCAAGCTGGGCTGGTTCGAGTGGTTGTTTGTGACACCTTCCAATCATCGGGCTCACCATGCGCAGAATGCTCTGTATATGGATCGCAATTACGGTGGAGTGTTCATTGTCTGGGACCGTTTGTTCGGCACTTTTCAGGAAGAAGACGACGCCGAGCCGGTGATTTTCGGCGTGACCACGCCGCTGCAAAGCTGGAATCCGCTGTGGGCCAACTGGCAGTTCTATGGCCAGTTGCTGGCTGATGCGCAGCGCACCGAGCGCTGGCGGGACAAGCTGAGGATCTGGTTTATGCCCACGGGCTGGCGTCCGGCGGATGTAGCGGCGAAGTACCCGATAAACAAGCCGGACCTGAGCCGGTTTGTAAAATTCGAGGTGCCACTGGCACGGCGCCAACAGGTGTATATCGCGGCGCAATTTGCAGTTTATCTGGCGCTGGGCAGTTATTTGCTGAATCTGGGCGAGACGTTGTCGCCCCAGGCGCTGATGCTGGGCTGGGGGTATATGGCGTTGGGGCTGTTTGTGCTGGGGGCAGGTCTGGAGAACCGGCCCTGGGCGCTGAAACTTGAGTGGCTGCGCCTGGCGCTCAACCTGCCACTGGTCTGGCTGGCCCCTGTGGCCGGTCTGTGGCCGGCCAGCGCATTGGGCTGGGTCGGCCTGTCCAGTTACACCCTGTTGAGCGTGATGGGGCTCTACGTGTGCAGAAACCGTATCACTCGGCTGGCGGGTTGCTGACTTCGGCGTTGCTCTTGTTTTTCTCTTCAAGAGCGGTCTGTCTGGCCAGGCGTGCATTCTTGAAGCGGCGGCGGGCCCACAGGCACAGGCCGATCAGGAGCAGGGCACCGAGCACCCACAGCTCATATTTCTTGACGTTGCCCAGCAAGCCTTCGAGCACGGCGCCAAAGTGATAGGCGGCGGTAGCTAGGGCAATGGCCCAGATGGCCGCACCAATGCCGTTGAGCAGCAAATAGCGGCCCGGAGGGTAGCCTGACAGGCCGATTGCCACGGGCATGACGGTACGCAGGCCGTAGACGAAGCGGAAACTCAGGACCCAGATATCCGGGTGCCTGCGAATGTGCTCCAGCGCCTTGTCGCCCATAAGTTGCCAGCGCGGTTTGCGCGCCAACAGTTTGCGGCCGTGCTTGCGCCCCAGGAAGTACCACAGCTGATCTCCGGCATAACTGCCGAGGAATGCCACGATCATGACCAGTTTGAGGTCCATGTATCCGCGGAACGCCAAGAAGCCTGCGAGAACCAGAATGGTCTCACCTTCAAAGAACGTCCCTAGAAACAGGGCGAAGTAGCCGAATTCTTGAAGAAATTGTTGGAGCATTGTCTGGATGCTGGCGAAATGAACGCGCAGCCTACGCCTTAAGGGACGTTCGGGAAAGTATCGAAATGTGACTTTGCGTTAACAAGTCCTACAAATCATGTGTATTTGACCTACATCATTAGCGTTGTCATCTAGTGTTCATGGCGAAGCGTTATAACCATGCGCGCAGGTGATTATTGCTTCGAACCTGTGGGAGCTGGCTTGACTGCGATGGGGTTGACTCAGTCAATCTGAAACTCTGCGGTGTTTGAATCGCGAGCAAGTCCGCTCCCGCAGTGTCTGCGTCGGTTGATCAGGAAACAATTTCGACAAATCGGCCTCTAACCAGTCTCTGGCCCGCATAAAGCGCCCGGGAGCGGTTTAAACCCACAGGCGTTGATGGCATTCTGACAACTTGACTGCTGGTGTCGCTTAACTGTTACGAGAGTCAAACCCGCTCTTACAGGAACATTCAATGAATACCGAAGGACTTGCTGAAATCGTTGCCACTGAAGCTCAGCCGATTGTTGAGCCAGTCCCTGAAACCCCGCCTGAACAGCAAGCCCATGCGCCTGCTGCGGCCGAGTCGCACGCGGCGGTGCATCCGGCGATTGCCGTTCCTGGCCTTGATGACAGCAGCCTGTACATCCATCGTGAGTTGTCGCAATTACAGTTCAACATTCGCGTATTGGAACAAGCGCTGGATGAGTCCTATCCGCTGCTTGAACGCTTGAAGTTTCTGCTGATTTTTTCCAGCAACCTGGATGAGTTTTTCGAAATTCGTGTCGCAGGCCTGAAAAAACAAATCACCTTCGCCCGTGAGCAGGCCGGTGCCGATGGCTTGCAGCCGCATCAGGCGCTGGCCCGCATCAGCGAACTGGTCCACGGCCATGTGGATCGCCAGTACGCGATCCTCAACGACATTCTGTTGCCCGAGCTTGAAAAGCATCAGGTGCGCTTTATCCGTCGCCGGCACTGGAACACCAAGATCAAGGCGTGGGTACGCAAGTTCTTCCGCGACGAAATCGCGCCGATCATCACGCCGATTGGCCTGGACCCGACGCACCCGTTCCCGTTGCTGGTGAACAAGAGCCTGAACTTTATCGTCGAGCTGGAAGGCATCGATGCCTTTGGTCGTGATTCAGGCCTGGCGATCATCCCGGCACCGCGTCTGTTGCCACGCGTGATCAAACTGCCTGAAGACGTGGGTGGGGCAGGCGACAACTATGTGTTCCTGTCGTCGATGATTCACGCCCACGCCGATGACCTGTTTCAAGGCATGAAGGTGAAAGGCTGCTACCAGTTCCGCCTGACCCGTAACGCCGATCTGGCGGTTGATACCGAAGATGTTGAAGACCTGGCCCGTGCGCTGCGTGGCGAGTTGTTCTCGCGTCGATACGGCGATGCCGTACGCCTGGAAGTGGCCGACACATGCCCCAAGCATCTGTCCGACTACCTGCTCAAGCAGTTCAGCCTGCATGAGACCGAGTTGTATCAGGTCAATGGTCCGGTCAACCTGACACGCCTTTTCAGCATCACCAGCCTCGACAGCCACCCTGAGCTGCAATACACGCCGTTTACCCCGGCGATTCCCAAGCTGTTGCAGAACAGCGAGAACATTTTTAGCGTGGTCAGCAAACAGGACATCTTGCTGCTGCACCCGTTTGAGTCGTTTACTCCGGTCGTCGACTTGCTTCGCCAGGCTGCCAAGGATCCGCATGTGCTGGCCGTACGCCAGACCCTGTACCGCAGCGGCGCCAACTCGGAAATCGTTGATGCGCTGGTTGATGCGGCGCGTAACGGTAAAGAAGTGACCGCGGTGATCGAGTTGCGTGCGCGCTTTGACGAAGAGTCCAACCTGCAACTGGCCAGTCGCCTGCAAGCTGCCGGTGCGGTAGTGATCTATGGCGTAGTCGGTTTCAAGACCCACGCCAAGATGATGCTGATTCTGCGCCGTGAGGCGGGGGAGATCGTGCGTTACGCGCATCTGGGTACCGGCAACTACCACGCCGGCAACGCCAAGCTTTACACCGACTACAGCTTGCTGACCTCCGACGACGCGCTGTGTGAAGACGTCGGCAAGTTGTTCAGCCAGTTGATCGGCATGGGCAAGACGCTGCGCATGAAAAAACTGCTGCATGCGCCTTTCACTTTGAAAAAGGGCATGCTGGACATGATTGCCCGCGAGACCCAGTTCGCTGTTGAAGGCAAACCGGCGCATATCATCGCCAAGTTCAACTCGCTGACCGATCCGAAAATCATCCGTGCGCTGTACAAGGCCAGTCAGTCCGGCGTGCGTATTGATCTGGTGGTACGCGGGATGTGCTGCCTGCGTCCCGGGATTGCCGGCGTTTCGCACAATATTCATGTGCGTTCGATCATCGGTCGCTTCCTGGAGCACACACGGGTGTTCTACTTCCTCAATGGCGGCGAGGAGCAGATGTTCCTGTCGAGTGCCGACTGGATGGAGCGCAATCTCGATAAGCGTGTTGAGACGTGCTTCCCGGTCGAGGGTAAAAAGCTGATTCTGCGGGTCAAGAAGGAGCTTGAGTGCTATCTGACGGACAACACCCACAGCTGGAGCCTTCAGTCGGACGGGCGGTATATCCGCAATACGCCAACGGGCAACCAGAACCCGCGCAGTGCGCAAGCCACGCTGCTTGAGCGTCTGAGCCTGCCGGTACTGGCCGTGAGTACCGGGCCATCGGTATAGCGCTGTAACGACTGTGGGAGCGAGCCTGCTCGCTCCCACAGTTGGTTTGAGTTGTGCCCGGTCAGGAAACCGTCAGCACAATTCCGACCCGGGTCAGCCATTGCGCTTCTTGTTCGAAGTCAGCCTGGGTCAGCGGGTTCTGTTCCAGCCAGCCGTCGGGGAAGATTACGTCCAGGTGATCGCCCTCGGCGCGCAGCTTCACCTGCGAGGCTTCCTGGTTGCCACGGATGTGGTAGAACAGGATCGCAAAGCGCAACAGCACGCACAGGCGAATCAGCTTGATGCCGTCTTCGCCAAATTCGGCGAACTTGTCTTTAGGAATGTTGCGACGATGGCCGCGCACCAGCAGCGCGAGCATTTGCTGGTCTTCGCGTGAGAAACCAGCCAGGTCGGAGTGCTCTATCAAGTAGGCGCCGTGCTTGTGGTAATGATAGTGGGCAATGTCCAGCCCGACTTCATGCACCTTGGCCGCCCAGCTCAGCAGTTCACGCCACACACCGTCCTTGAGGCCCCACGACTTGGCCACTTGATCGAAGGCGCGCAGCGCCTTGCGTTCAACCCGTGCCGCTTGCTCGCGATCGACATGGTAACGGTCCATCAGCGAGCTGAGGGTGCGCTCACGCACGTCTTCGTGGTGATGGCGGCCCAGAAGGTCGTACAGCACGCCTTCGCGCAGGGCGCCGTCACAGTGATCCATACGTTGCAGTTCAAGGGCGTCGAAGATTGCTTCAAGAATCGCCAGCCCGGCCGGGAAGATGGCGCGACGGTCGGGCTTGATGCCTTCGAAGTCGATCTTGTCCGCGTCGCCCAGCTTGAACAGCTTGCGCTTGAGCCAGGACAGGCCTTCGGCGTTTACTTCGCCGTTACCATGACCGCCCGCCTTGAGCGCCAGGCCAATGGCCCGAATGGTACCCGAAGAGCCGATGGCCTCATCCCAGGTCAGGCGGTGCAGGGCGTGCTCGATGCTCATGATTTCGAGACGCGCAGCCGTGTAGGCCTGGGCGTAGCGTGCCGGGGTGATCTTGCCGTCGCGGAAATAGCGCTGGGTAAAGCTGACGCAGCCCATTTGCAGGCTTTCGCGTAGCAGGGGCTCAAAACGCTGGCCAATGATGAACTCGGTACTGCCGCCGCCGATGTCGGCCACCAGGCGTTTGCCCGGCGTGTCGGCGAGGGTGTGGGACACACCCAGGTAGATCAGGCGCGCTTCTTCACGACCGGAAATCACTTCAACGGTGTGACCCAGGATCTCTTCGGCACGCACGATAAACTCGTTGCGGTTGCGCGCCTCGCGCAATGCGTTGGTTCCCACAATACGCACGGCACCCAACGGCATACCGTTGATCAGTTGGGCGAAACGCTTGAGGCAATCGAGCCCGCGCTGCATGGATTCTTCGCTGAGCTTGCGTTCTTCGTCGATGCCGGCAGCTAACTGCACCTTGTCACCAAGACGCTCAAGTATGCGGATTTCGCCGTTCTGGGCCTTGGCCACCACCATGTGAAAGCTGTTAGAACCCAGATCAATGGCGGCGATCAGGGACGGATTCCTTGCTTGGGATTGGGGCATGGTTGAGGGGTCTCGGTCGATAACCCGGCCATCGTGCCACGATCAAAGGCTCGCGCCAACGCGTGATATCACCTGCCTTGATGTGGAGCACGAAAGCAATGAGGTTAGCTGTTATCCGAGGCCTCGTGTTTTCAGGCTCTACGATTCCCGTAGCCTCGTACCTCGTCAGTGACTACAACGTTCCGATGAAATTCGCCAGTTCCGGGGTTTGCGGGTTGGCGAACAGCACTTTGGGGTCACCCACTTCATGCACCTTGCCCTGGTGCATAAACACCAGTTTGTCGCCAACTTCACGGGCAAAACGCATCTCGTGGGTGACCATGATCAGCGTCATGCCTTCACGGGCCAGCTGGCGCACCACGCTGAGCACTTCATTGACCAGCTCCGGGTCGAGGGCCGAGGTGATCTCATCACACAACAGCACCTTGGGTGACATGGCCAAAGCCCGGGCAATCGCCACCCGCTGCTGTTGACCGCCCGACAGGCGCTCCGGGAAGGCGTCGAACTTGTCGCCCAGCCCCACCCGTTCCAGCATCTGGCGCGCCAGTTCGGCGGCCTTGGCTTTGGGCACCTTTTGCACCACTTGCGGGGCCAGCATGACGTTTTCGCCCACGCTCAGGTGCGGGAACAGATTGAACTGCTGAAACACCATGCCGACCTTCTGGCGCAGGCTTCGCAAGTCTGCGCGGGCGGCATCCAGGTATTCGTCATCGACCTCAATCACCCCGTCGTTAATGGACTCCAGCCCGTTCAGGGTTCTGAGCAAGGTACTCTTGCCCGAGCCGCTGCGGCCAATGATCGCGACCACCTGGCCCTGTTCGACCGTCAGGTCGATGCCTTTGAGCACGTGGTGGTCGCCGTAGTATTTATGCAGGGCGGTAACTCTAAGCAGAGGCATGCAGTCTCCTTTCCAGATAGCGCGCACTGAGCGACAGGGGGTAGCACAAGAGGAAGTAACCCAGAGCCACCAGGCCATAGACCATGAAAGGCTCGAAGGTGGCATTGGCCAGCATGCTGCCGGTCTTGGTCAATTCGGTGAATCCAATAATCGAGGTCACGGCAGTGCCTTTGATGACCTGCACCGAAAAGCCGACGGTCGGCGCGATGGCGACCCGCAAGGCTTGCGGCAGGATCACGTAGCGCAATTGCTCCAGCGGGCTGAGTGCCAGGCTGGCCGAGGCCTCCCACTGGCCGTGGGCAATCGACTCGACGCAGCCGCGCCAGATCTCGGCCAGGTAGGCACTGGTGAACAATGTCAGCGCCAGGGCCGCGGCCATCCACGGCGAAATATCGATGCCCAGCAGGGCAATGCCAAAGAAGATCAAAAACAGCTGCATCAGCAGGGGCGTACCCTGGAACAGCTCTATATAACCGCGCGCCAGAGTGCGGGCGAAGCGGCTTTTGGAAATGCGCATCAGCAACACCAGCAAGCCGATAAAGCCGCCGCCGATAAACGCAACAAGAGACAGGGCGACTGTCCACTGCAAACCCGTCAGCAAGTTACGCACGATGTCCCAGAACGTGAAATCCATCAGCGACTCCTGCTCAGGTAGCGGCGGCCGAACCAGTTCAGTAACTGGCGGATCAACAAGGCCATGCACAGGTAAATCAGGGTGGTCAGGACGTAGGTTTCGAAGCTGCGAAAATTGCGTGACTGAATGAAATTGGCAAAAAAGCTCAGCTCTTCAGTGGCAATTTGCGAGCAGACCGCCGAGCCGAGCATCACGATGATGATCTGGCTGCTCAGAGCTGGCCAAACCTTGGCCAGCGCCGGTTGCAGGACCACATGGCGGAACGCCTCGAATCGGCTCATGGCCAGTGCAGATGCTGCTTCCAGCTGGCCTTTGGGGATCGCCTGAATACCTGCGCGGATAATTTCCGTGGAATAGGCACCCAGGTTGATCACCATCGCCAGCACCGCGGCCTGCCACTCGCTGATATGCACACCCAGGCCCGGCAAGCCGAAAAAGATAAAAAATAGCTGCACCAGAAACGGCGTGTTGCGGATCAACTCGACATACAACCCGAACAACGCAGCGAAAGGTCGAATATTCCACGCCCGGACCACGGCGCCGACAATCCCCAGGCTGACGCCGAATACTGTGCCGATCGCTGTCAGTTCAAGGGTAAACAGGGCGCCGCGTAATAACAGGTCGCTGTTTTGCAGCACCGGTAAAAAGTCGAACTGATAAGCCATGATTGACCCCGTCGCAAAGTGTCAGAGGTCAGCTGGCAGCGGCTCTTTAAGCCATTGCAGCGCGTTTTTTTCCAGGCTGCCGTCAGCCTTGGCCGTGGCCAGAATCTGGTTCACCTTGTCCAGCAACTCGGGCTGGCCCTTGTTCACGCCGACGTAGACCGGTGAATCCTTGAGCTTGAGTTTCATGGCCGGGATGCGCTTGGGGTTGCGTTCGCTGATGGCGACCATCACCACGTTGCCGCTGGCGATCAGGTCCACCTGGCCTGCCAGATACGCGGCGATGGTCGAGTTGTTGTCTTCGAAGCGTTTGATGGTCACGCCGGCTGGCGCCACGTTGGTCAGTTCGATGTCTTCGATGGCGCCACGGGTCACGCTGATGGTTTTACCCTTGAGGTCATCCAGGGTCTTGATCTGCGCGTCTGGCGGGCCAAATACGCCAAGGTAGAACGGCGCATAAGCGTGGGAAAAATCGATGACTTTTTCACGATCCGGGTTTTTGCCCAAGCTGGAAATCACTACATCGACTTTGCCGGTGGTCAGATAGGGCACACGGTTGGTGCTGTTTACGGGCGTCAGTTCAAGTTTGACCTTGAGCTGATCGGCCAGCAATTTGGCGGTGTCGATATCCAGCCCGCGAGGCTGCATGTCCGGGCCGACCGAGCCGAAGGGCGGAAAATCCTGGGGGACTGCGACCTTGAGGGTGCCGCGTGCCATCACCTCATCGAGGTCACTGGCGTGGGCCGGGGCCTGGCTCAGCATCAGGCTGGCGAACAAGGCGCAAATCAAGGCGCTGTAACGCTGGGTCATGGCAATTCTCCGGAAAGGGCGCGCGGTGGTGTGCGCCGTTGAGCCAGAGCACAGGCCATGCCAACAGGGCTTTTATGACCGCCAGGGCTGATTTCAAAAGGCATGCGGCGGTCTGACTGGTCTGAACAGTGATGACGTTTTTTGCACCTCTATCGGGCGTTTCTCACAGGGCTTGAACCGGCTTGGGGCGTGACTTGCCGAGCGTTGGCAATAGCTTTACAACTACGCCTTTCCTGAGCCGATCAAGCCGAGTTGTGATGAATTCAAGCGCACGGGCCGTACCCGAAGTGGCATTGCTGGCCATTCGTAAATTGATCGCCGAAAACGCTTTTGCGCCGGGAGATGCCTTGCCGTCGCAGCGCGAGCTGGCGGTGCAGTTGGGGGTCAGCCGGGCATCGCTGCGCGAGGCGTTATCTTCGCTCAGTGCCCTGGGCGTGATCAGTGTGCAGCCGGGTAAAGGCGTGTATGTGCAGGCCGCGCAAGCAGATGTCCCGGTTGTTCCGGTTACGGACTGGCCCTATGCAGCCCAGGCTTGCCCGCAGGATATTTTCCAGCTGCGATACGCACTGGAAGGTTTCGCTGCGGGGCTGGCGGCGGTGCGCTTGACCCGCGACGAACTGGATGTGTTGCAGGACAATGTCGAGGCAATGCGCCATGAGTTACGCGCCGGGGATTTTGAGCGTGCCGCGCAGCTGGACTTCGAGTTCCATCAACTGATCCTGCGTGCCAGTGGCAATCAGGCAATGGCCACTATGCTGATCACCCGTGGCGATATTTTTCTGGAAAGCCAGAAGCTGCCGTTTATCCGCCCGGAGCGGGCCATGGAAACCTGGCAGGAGCACCGCAAAATCCTCCGGGCCCTGGCCCGTCATGCCAGCGGCCCTGCACAAAAGGCCATGAGCGAGCACATTCGCCAGGCGGCCTCGCGAACCGGGATTGCCTTCGTCACCCCCGACGGCTCCTGAAACGGGCGATATCTGCACTCATGCACCACTATAGTGAGAGTCAATCGTCCCTCACCTTCCTGAACGCGGTGATGACAGCTATGATGTGCTACGTTTTTGCTTACAACCACGGAGACTTCCATGAGCAGCGATCTTATTAAACACGTCACCGACGCTAGCTTTGAGGCCGATGTTCTCAAGGCTGAAGGCGCTGTACTGGTCGACTACTGGGCTGAATGGTGTGGCCCTTGCAAAATGATCGCGCCGGTTCTGGACGAGATCGCAGAGACTTACAAAGGCAAGCTGACTGTTGCCAAGCTGAACATTGATGAAAACCAGGAAACCCCGGCCAAGCACGGCGTACGCGGTATTCCTACGCTGATGCTGTTCAAGAACGGCAACGTTGAAGCCACCAAGGTCGGTGCGCTGTCGAAGTCGCAGTTGGCTGCATTCCTCGACGCCAATATCTAAGCGTCGATAAAAGCCCCGCTAAATGCGGGGCTTTTTCATGGCTCAAGGACTAGACGCTATGAAACTCAAGTGGTACATTCGGCCCCGCACTGGTTTCTCCATTGCCCCCTGCAAGCCGTCGCCGACGCACTCCTTATCGAATTAGTACGCGATCCTGTCGCCTTCTCTGCGGCGCGGCCTCATTAAGCCCAAAGCTTAATTTCCCTCCCCATAAATGATTACGTCATTCCTATATGAACCTGACTGAACTCAAGCAAAAGCCGATTACCGAACTGCTCGAATTGGCCGAACAGATGGGCATAGAAAATATGGCCCGTTCGCGCAAGCAGGACGTGATTTTCTCCCTGCTCAAAAAGCACGCGAAAAGCGGCGAGGAAATCTCCGGTGATGGCGTGCTGGAGATTCTCCAGGACGGCTTCGGCTTCCTTCGCTCCGCTGACGCCTCGTACCTGGCAGGCCCTGACGATATCTACGTCTCGCCTAGCCAGATTCGACGCTTCAACTTGCGCACCGGCGACACCATCGTCGGTAAAATCCGCCCGCCAAAAGAAGGCGAGCGTTACTTCGCACTGCTGAAAGTCGACACGATCAACTACGATCGTCCCGAGAACGCGAAAAACAAGATTCTCTTCGAGAACTTGACCCCGTTGTTCCCGACCGTACGCATGAAGATGGAAATCGGTAACGGTTCCACCGAAGATCTGACCGGTCGCGTGATCGACCTCTGTGCTCCGATCGGTAAAGGTCAGCGTGGTCTGATCGTTGCTCCGCCAAAAGCGGGCAAGACCATCATGCTGCAGAACATCGCGTCGAACATTTCGCGTAACAATCCTGAAGTGCACTTGATCGTTCTGTTGATCGACGAGCGCCCTGAAGAAGTAACCGAAATGCAGCGTACCGTTCGCGGCGAAGTGGTTGCTTCCACCTTCGACGAGCCACCAACCCGCCACGTGCAGGTTGCCGAAATGGTGATCGAGAAGGCCAAGCGCCTGGTCGAACACAAAAAGGACGTGGTGATCCTGCTCGACTCCATCACCCGTCTGGCCCGTGCCTACAACACCGTTATCCCGAGCTCCGGCAAGGTACTGACCGGTGGTGTCGATGCTCACGCCCTTGAGAAGCCAAAGCGTTTCTTCGGTGCTGCGCGTAACATCGAAGAAGGCGGCTCGCTGACCATCATCGCTACCGCGCTGGTTGAAACCGGCTCGAAGATGGATGAAGTGATCTACGAAGAGTTCAAAGGCACTGGCAACATGGAACTGCCTCTGGACCGCAAGATCGCTGAAAAACGCGTCTTCCCTGCGATCAACATCAACCGCTCCGGTACCCGCCGTGAAGAGTTGCTGACTGCAGACGACGAGTTGCAACGCATGTGGATCCTGCGCAAGCTGTTGCACCCGATGGACGAAGTTGCAGCCATCGAGTTCCTGGTCGACAAGCTTAAGCAGACCAAGACCAACGATGAGTTCTTCTTGTCGATGAAACGCAAGTAACACGGTTTCTCGCACAAAAATCAGGCGCCCCGCGAGGGCGCCTTTTTTATGCCAAAAAAAAAGGAAGGTTTGTGCTTAACTTCGGTCAATAAAAACAATGTATTAGCGAAATTGAGCGTATATGACTTCTCTTGTTTATCGCAGGGACATTGATGGCCTGCGAGCTGTTGCCGTGATTGCCGTAGTACTGTTCCACTTTGGTGTGCCGGGTTTTTCAGGCGGATTCGTTGGCGTCGATGTGTTCTTCGTCATTTCCGGTTATTTGATTACCTCGATCATCTGGCGCCAGCGTGAGGCGGCACGCTTCAGTTTTGTCGAGTTTTGGGCCCGTCGCGCGCGGCGAATCCTGCCGGCCTTGTTCGTGATGATGGCCGCCGTGCTGGCTGTGGGCTGGTTCCTGATGGCACCCAAGGACTACGAAGAGCTGGGGCGTTCGGTGCGCTACCAGGTGATGTTCGTTTCCAACCTGCTGTTTATGCGCCAGGAGGGCTATTTCGATGCGGCCAGCGATCTAAAACCGCTGCTGCATACCTGGTCGCTGGCGGTTGAGGAACAGTTCTATATTGTCTTTCCCTTGCTGCTGACCCTGCTGTCCAGCCGATTCAAGCACTGGCGGCTGGCTTTGTTCAGCCTGTTGCTGGTGTCGTTCGGGCTCAGCGTCTGGGCCGTGGCCCAGCATCCCGAGAAAGCGTTTTTCCTGTTGCCGATGCGGGCATGGGAACTGCTGGCCGGTGCCATGCTGGCGATTGCGCCTGCCAGCCAGAAGCGCCTGACCCCGGCGGCAGCGCAAGCTATCAGCCTGTTGGGCATGGGGCTGATTCTTGTTGCTGTGTTCGGCTATGACAACAGCACACCGTTCCCGGGTGCCGCAGCGTTGCTGCCCGTGCTGGGCGTGGTGGCCCTGATCTGGGCCAATGAGCATCAGAGCACCTGGGTCGGGCGTGTGTTGAGCACGCGGCTAATGGTCGGGCTCGGGCTGATTTCCTATTCCTGGTATTTGTGGCACTGGCCGGTTTTCGTGTTTGGCAGTTATGCCGGCGCGGAGGAGTTTGGTCCCGTGCTGACGGGCGGGTTGATTGCGCTGACGTTGATCCTCGGCTATCTGTCCTGGCGTTTTGTCGAAACGCCGTTTCGTGAGCGTCGAATATTGGCTGGCCGTCGTCAGATTCTCGTCGCGGCGGGCTTGGGCATTCTGGTGTTGGGTATCGCCGGCCAGGCGCTGCGCTGGACCGATGGCCTGCCGTCGCGTTTGTCCGAGCAGGCGTTGCAATATGCGCGGGCCAGCGAATGGCGACCTGAGCTGATGGCCTGCATCACTGATGACAAGAGCCCGGCCGACACGCCGTTCTGCCGTTACGGACAATCGCCCACCGCGCCGGCTCAGTTGCTGGTGTGGGGCGACAGCCACGCCACGGCCCTGATCCCGGCACTGGAAGAAAGCGCCCGCCAGCATGGCGTCAATGTGATGCTGGCCAGTTCGGCCGGTTGCCTGCCGCTTGAGGGGCTGGAGCACGGTACGCGGTGCGCCGATTACAACCGTCGTGTCGAGCGCACCCTGGCGACCGAGCCAGTGCGCGACATCCTGCTGGTAGCCCGCTGGAGCCTGTACTTGTATGGCGATGCCAAGGGCGATCACGGCCATGCGTTGCGCGATGGCAATGGCCACTATGACCGCGCGGTCGCCGAACAACGGTTGGCCGATGGCTTGCGGGCGAGGGTCGAGCAATTGCGCAAGGCCGGGTACCGCGTATGGCTGATGAAGGAGGCGCCGTTGCAACCGTTCAATCCGCCGTACCGCCTGAGCCGCCTGGCGATGCTGCACCAGCCAACCGCCGAAGTCGGCATGCCGGTTGAAGACCACCTCAGGCAAAAAGCGTTTATCAACCGGCTGTTTGCCGATATCGCGGCTGCTGATTCCAATGTGCAGGTACTGGACCCGACCCCGCAGTTGTGTGATGCCTCGGGGTTGTGCCGGGCCGAACAGGACGGTCATTCGTTGTATACCGATGACAATCATCTGTCCGAAATCGGCGCTCGCCTGGTTCTCCCGGCATTGGCCCCGCTGTTCGATGATCTGGCGTTGCGTGCCCCGGAGCAGGCCAATACCGCCCGCTGAGCAGCGATAAGCTGCCAGCGGCCGGCATAGCAGGTAGGATGTACGCCTATTTTAGGGGTGCCACCGTCAATGAAATTCAAGGATCTTCGGGATTTCGTGCAGCAGCTAGAGCAGCGCGGAGAATTGAAACGCATCCAGATTCCCGTTTCTCCAGTCCTGGAGATGACTGAAATCTGCGACCGCACGCTGCGTGCCAAAGGCCCGGCTTTGCTGTTCGAAAACCCGACTGGCCACACGATTCCGGTGCTCGGCAATTTGTTCGGCACGCCAGAGCGCGTGGCAATGGGCATGGGCGCCGAGTCTGTCAGCGAGCTGCGGGAAATCGGCAAGCTGCTGGCGTTCCTCAAGGAGCCCGAGCCGCCTAAAGGTCTGAAGGATGCGTGGTCCAAGTTGCCGATCTTCCGCAAGATCATTGCCATGGCGCCGAAAGTCGTCAAGGACGCGGTGTGCCAGGAAGTGGTCCTTGAGGGGGATGACGTAGACCTCGCCATGCTGCCGGTGCAGCATTGCTGGCCTGGCGACGTGGCGCCCCTGATTACCTGGGGCCTGACCGTGACCAAAGGCCCTAACAAGGACCGGCAGAATCTCGGTATCTATCGTCAGCAGGTGATTGGCCGCAACAAGGTCATCATGCGCTGGTTGAGCCACCGAGGCGGTGCACTGGACTACCGTGACTGGTGCGAAAAACACCCCGGCCAGCCATTCCCGGTATCCGTGGCCCTGGGCGCAGACCCGGCGACCATTCTTGGCGCCGTGACCCCGGTGCCCGACAGCCTGTCGGAATACGCTTTTGCCGGCTTGCTGCGGGGCAATCGTACCGAACTGGTGAAGTGCCGCGGCAACGACCTGCAAGTGCCGGCCACTGCCGAGATCATCCTTGAAGGCGTGATCCACCCTGGCGAGATGGCGCCCGAAGGCCCGTACGGCGACCACACCGGTTACTACAACGAAGTGGACAGCTTCCCGGTGTTTACTGTCGAGCGCATCACCCATCGGGTCAAGCCGATCTATCACAGCACCTACACCGGCCGTCCACCGGATGAGCCGGCGATTTTGGGCGTGGCGCTCAACGAAGTGTTTGTACCGATCCTGCAAAAGCAGTTTCCTGAAATCACCGACTTCTACTTGCCGCCCGAAGGCTGCTCGTACCGCATGGCCATCGTGACCATGAAAAAGCAGTATCCGGGGCACGCCAAGCGCGTAATGCTGGGTGTGTGGTCGTTTTTGCGCCAGTTCATGTACACCAAATTCGTTATCGTGACTGACGACGACATCAATGCCCGAGACTGGAACGACGTCATCTGGGCCATTACCACGCGTATGGACCCCAAGCGCGACACGGTAATGATCGACAACACGCCAATCGACTATCTCGACTTTGCCTCACCGGTTTCCGGCCTGGGTTCGAAGATGGGCCTGGATGCAACCAACAAATGGCCGGGTGAAACCACCCGTGAATGGGGTCGGGTCATCGTCAAGGATGAGGCGGTCACTCGCCGGATCGATGACATCTGGAATCAATTAGGAATAGATTGATGCGTGTAACCTTGCAGCCTTCAGGTGCGGTACTGGAAACCTTGCCTGGCGAGCGAATTCTGGATGCGGCGCAGCGTCTGGGCTATGAATGCCCGCAGAGCTGTCGCAATGGTAATTGCCACGTGTGTGCGGCCTTGCTGGTTGAAGGCCAGGTCGAGCAGGCGGGAGACGTGCGTGATCATGGCGAGTTTTATACCTGCCTGGCGGCCCCGCTTGAAGACTGTGTGGTGTTGTGGGATGGCGTGCTTGCGTTGGGAGAATTACCGGTGCGTAGCCTGGCGTGTCAGTTGACCGAGTGTGTCGATATGGGTGGCGATGTGTGGCGGGTGCGCTTGCGCGCACCTGCGGGCAAGCCGCCGCGTTATCACGCCGGGCAATACGTGATGCTGGAGCGTGAAAACGGTGACAAGTCGGCATTCTCGCTGGCCAGCGCACCGCACTCGGGGCGCGACCTGGAGTTGCATGTACTGGTGCGTGAAGACAGCGCCCGCAAGCTGATCGAGCAGTTGCAGCGCAACAGGATGGTTCGCCTGGAGCTGCCGTTTGGTGACACGCACTTGTCTGAATTGCCGGACGGGCCGTTGGTGCTGATCGCGGCGGGCACCGGCATGGCGCAAATGCACAGCCTGATCGAACATTGCCGTGCCAAGGGTTTCAAGCATCCGGTGCATTTGTACTGGGGCGTGCGTCGCCCGGAAGACTTCTACACCCTGGATGAATGGGCTGAATGGGAGAAAACCCCCAACCTGTTCCTGCATAAGGTAGTGAGTGATTTGTGTGGTTGGGAAGGGCGCTGCGGCATGCTGCATGAAGCCGTGTGCGAAGACATCAGCGATCTGGCCAGTGTGCATGTATATGCCAGCGGTTCGCCAGCGATGATCTACGGTACTCTCGACGCGTTGGTAGCTGCCGGCATGGACGCGCACCAGATGCGTGCCGACGTGTTTGCCTACTGCCCACGCCCTTAAAACCGCACGCCAGTGGTAATCATGGCGGCATTGAAGCCGAGCAACACCAGCTCGGCGGCTACCGGGCCGTAGTGGGCGCCGACTGAGGGAATGATCACCGGCGCAATGCCGAAGCGATTGAGGGGAATCTTGTTCTTGTACTCGCCGCGGTAACCTTGCAGCAGGCCGCCCGTCAACTTCAAGTAAACAGGATAAGTATCGCTATCAAAGCGTTTGCCCGCGTAGGTGTAAAACGATCGCTGGCTGAATGAGTTGCGAAAGGTGGCCGCTCCATAGACCAGCCCCGAAGCTTCATTGCGTTCAATACCAATCAAATCCTGATTGTTGTTGTGCTCGGAGTCAGGTGAAAAGTGTCGGGTATATACGCTGGTTTGCAGGTACCAGAACCCTTTGTCGTCCTGTGTTGTATTGTCTTGCGCCAGGGTTGTGCTGGCGTATGCAAGTATCGGTAAACAGTAGCAGAGAGCTCTTTTTCGCATTTTGCACCTTCTGGTGGTTATTTGAAGTGTGCGTAGGGTGCACAGCTATCCAGAGGTACCTATCCTGTTTTAATTGGTGTAGGCAGTACCTAAGCAATGTCATATATGCTTGTAGGAATTTTCTTTTTCTTATTGGGTGTTTGTGCTTATTTGGCGCGTAACCGATTCTCGCCTGGTTTGAGTCGCTGGCTTGATTATCCTGTTTCGCGCCTGTCAGCAGCCTGTCCGGTTGGTCAGATCATTGAGTGTGCAGTGATATAAGATTGGTGGATTAGTTTCTGTTACGTCATGTTTGCAGGATCCATTTCCCCGTTATGACTGTTATTGAATCTGCTGGTTTAAACTCGATCTACCCCCCGCAGCTTGATCTCGGGGCACCGTTGACTCCAGAGCAACTGCTCAACTCCGTGCACAGCACCATGGCGCGCCATCAGGGCGGGCCGGTCTGGTTATTTGCTTATGGTTCATTGATCTGGCGCCCTGAGTGCACGGCGGTCGAGCGCGTGCGTGGGCGGGTGCATGGCTACCATCGCGGGCTGTATCTGTGGTCTCACGAGCATCGCGGCACACCGCAGTGGCCAGGTCTGGTTTTTGGTCTGGATCGAGGGGGGTCGTGCAGTGGCTTTGCCTATCGCTTGCCGGAAGAAAACCTGGACGCCTCACTGCATGCCTTGTGGCTTCGCGAAATGCCGGTGCCCTCGTATCGCCCGCACTGGCTGACGTGCAGACTGGACGATGGCAGTCAGGTGCAGGCCCTGGGCTTTGTGCTGGAGCGGCATTTACCCAGCTATGCGGGCAACCTGCCGGATGACGTGTTGAGCCAGGTGTTGGCCAACGCCAGCGGGCGCTACGGCACTACTCGCGATTATGTCGAGCAGACCGTAAGTGCCCTGCGCAGCCACGCCATGCCAGATCGAAACCTGGAGGCGCGGCTCAAGCGCTGCGTACCGATTGCGCCTTAAGCGGGAGCGGTTATCGCACGTTCTTCGCTGGCCTGGTTCTTGTGGCGCAGCGTCGGGATCATGAATGCGATGGCCAGCAGGCACGCGCTGATCAGCAGCACAAAGCCGCCATCCCAACCGAAGTGGTCAACCAGATAGCCCATGGCCGCACTGGCCGCCACCGAGCCACCCAGGTAGCCGAACAGCCCTGTAAAGCCTGCGGCAGTACCTGCGGCTTTCTTCGGTGCCAGTTCCAGTGCCTGCAAACCGATCAGCATTACCGGCCCGTAAATCAGAAAGCCGATTGAAAACAGCGCGATCATGTCCACGGTCGGGTTGCCTGGCGGGTTAAGCCAGTAAACCAGGGTTGCGACGGTCACCAGCGACATAAAGACAATGCCGGTCAGCCCGCGATTGCCGCGGAAAATCTTGTCCGACATCCAGCCGCACAGCAGCGTGCCCGGAATTCCCGCCCACTCGTAGAAGAAGTAAGCCCACGACGTGGTGTCCACCGTGAAGTGCTTGGCTTCCTTCAGATAGGTCGGCGCCCAGTCCAGCACGCCGTAGCGCAGCAGGTAGACGAACACGTTGGCCAGGGCGATATACCAGAGCATTTTGTTACGCAGCACGTATTTGACGAAGATCTCTTTGGCGCTGAATTCGTCTTCGTGGCTGGCGTCGTAACCCGCCGGGTAATCATTCTTGTACTGCTCGATCGGCGGCAAACCAACGGACTGTGGGGTGTCGCGCATGGTGACAAACGCAAACAGCGCCACCAGCAGCGCCACCGTGGCAGGTACATAGAAGGCCGCGTGCCAGTCGTTGAACCAGGCCATACCCAGTAAAAACAGCGGGCCGATCAGACCACCGCCCACGTTGTGGGCCACGTTCCACACCGATACCACACCGCCGCGTTCCTTCTGCGACCACCAGTGCACCATGGTACGGCCACTGGGCGGCCAACCCATGCCCTGCGCCCAGCCGTTGATAAACAGCAAAATGAACATCATGGTCACACTGGATGTTGCCCAAGGTGCGAAACCGAAAATGAACATCACTCCCGCTGAGATCATCAAGCCAAAGGGTAAAAAGAAGCGCGGGTTAGAGCGGTCGGACACCAGCCCCATGAGGAACTTGGATAAGCCGTAGGCAATGGCAATCGCTGACATTGCGACACCCAGTTGACCTCGGGTGTAGCCCTCATCGATCAAGTAGGGCATGGCCAGAGAGAAGTTTTTGCGCAGCAGGTAGTAACCCGCATAGCCAAAAAAGATACCGGCAAAGATTTGCCAGCGCAGTCGTCGGTAAGTGCTGTCTATTTTTTCTTCAGGCAGAGGCGCCTGGTGTACGGCAGGTCGGAAAAAAGCAAACATTCAAGAGCTCCAAATTTCTTGTTATATCGGCGGTGCCGAACGTTACATTTTCGTTACTGAAAATGACAGGCCTTGCCCTTTAGAGCTGAAGGAAAAATCCCACATGCGATTTTCGCTTATGAACATGTCGCCTGGGTATAAAACCCTAAGCAGGCTAGCTTCGCTGCTCGGGTCTATCTGAAAACTATCCACAGGCTCGGCGAATACAGCGGCAACAAATGTTTTCGTAGGGTTTAAATGCAAGTTCAATAGGAACAATCCCACGCTGGAATCGGAGCTCCAGGACTGAGCTATTGGCCTGCACATCAATAGAATTTCCCCTTTGCAGCCCTATGGGGTGCGCCGCCGGGGGAAGGCTATGAAGCTTGTGCTGGGGTTTGTGGCGTTTACTGCGTGGGCTGGCGAACCTGCGCCAGATATCAACAGTTTCACCTGCCTGAAGTTAAACCGGGAAATCAGGGGCTATATTCGTCGCGGGGTCGACCTGCCTCTGGCTGAGTTGACGCTGTTCAGGCAAACCCGCAACCGGTTGATTGAAGGGTTTGAGGACGGGCTGTATTCACGCGACCAGCTATCGACTGCCATGTACGAGCTATCGAGGGATGTGGAAAAGGTGGTCAAGACCTGCCGGCGCATAGGCAGTCGTCCATTTGTGGACATGTTGCCCGCGAGCGTTCAGAAACTGCTGATGGCAACCACAGGCACAAGTAAGTCACCCGCTGGCCGATAACGCTAGATAGGCCCTCAAGCAGCCCCGTATGCTTGCCTCCACACCGAA
This sequence comes from Pseudomonas sp. CCC4.1, assembly GCF_035019225.1. Classification (NCBI taxonomy): domain Bacteria; kingdom Pseudomonadati; phylum Pseudomonadota; class Gammaproteobacteria; order Pseudomonadales; family Pseudomonadaceae; genus Pseudomonas; species Pseudomonas sp. CCC4.1. The sequence goes on from NZ_JASJWL010000020.1 coordinate 56,354, forward strand.
TGAAGGAGCGAATTGTGAAAGCGTGGATCATGTTGATGCTGGCCCTGGCTTTGCCGATGGCGGCGGTCGGGGAAGAGGCGCAGGAAGGTGGCGACAAGGTCAGCTACATCAGTCTGAGCCCGCCATTTGTGGGTAACTACGGTCTGGATGGCAGTTCCAGGCTCAAGGTGTACAAGGCTGATATTTCCTTGCGCGTGACGGGTGCCGATGCAGCCAGGGCGGTCAAAGCCAATGACCCATTGATTCGTAATCAACTGGTGGGGTTGTTTACCCAGCAGACCAGCGAAACCCTGGGCAGTGTCGAGGCCAAGGAGAAGCTGCGCCAGGAAGCCTTGAAGCAGATCCGGCAGGTGATGAGCGATGAAACCGGCAAGCCGATGGTGGACGATCTGTTGTTCAACAATTTGATCGTTCAGTAAAGGCGCAGCTACGGGCTTGGCTTTTGTGTGGGAGCAGGCCTGCTCGCGATGCAAGCGCCTCGGTACTTCAGATACGTCGAGGTGAAGCTGTCGCGAGCAAGCCCGCTCCCACATAACCCGTGCCCGTGCTTACGACGCCAGACTCTTGCGAAACCGCGCCAGGGCAATGGCGAAGAACACCAGGCCGATGCCGGCCAGGGCCATCAAGTCCGGCCACACTACGTTCACCCCCGCACCGCGAAACAGTATCGCCGCGCTCAGGCTTACAAAGTGGGTCGACGGCGAGCACTGCATCACCCATTGCAACCACACAGGCATGCTGTCCAGCGGCGTACTGCCGCCCGAGAGCAAGAGCATCGGGATGATCACCGGGATGGCCAGCAAACCGAACTGCGGTGTTGAGCGGGCCAGGGTCGCAAGGAATATCCCCAGTGCGGTACTGGCAAACAGGTACAGCGCGGTAACCAGCAAAAACAGGGTCAGCGACCCCGACAGTGGCACGCCCAGCGCCCATTTCACGATGACTTCCAGCGACACCCAGGTGCACAGCACCACCACCAGCATGTTGCTCCAGATTTTTGCCAGCATGATTTCCAGCGCCGTCAGCGGCAGTACCAGCAAATGGTCGAGGGTGCCGTGTTCGCGCTCGCGCAGCAACGCGGTGCCCGTCAGCACAATGGCCAGGATGGTAATGTTGTTAACGATCTGTATCACCGCCAAAAACCATCCGCCTTCCAGATTGGCGTTGAACAATGCCCGGCTGGAGATCAAGGCCGGGGCTTTCGCCGCTGCGTCACCCTGGCCGGCATAGTTGAGCAGCTCACGCTGGAAAATCTGCCCGATATACCCTGCGCCCATAAAGGCCTGACTCATGGCGGTGGCATCGACGTTGACCTGCAGGCCGGGTTGGCGGCCTGCCAGCAAGTCGGCCTGGAAGTTGGCCGGTACATTGATCACAAAGGTGTATTGGCCGTTATCCATGGCCTGATCGAGCTGGTCATAAGGCAAGGCTTGTGGGGTTTTGAACTCCGGGGGCAGCAGCGACTCACTGAGCTTGCGTGACAGAGGGCTATGGTCTTCATCAATGATGGCAACGCTGGCGTTGTGCACGCCGATGATCGAGCTCGATGCTGGCATATAAATCGCCACGGTAAAGGCATAGAGCAAGAACATCAGCAGCACGCTGTCATGGCGCAGGCTGGTCAGTTCTTTAAGGCCAAGGCGCAGGATGTGCGAGAACTTGTGCATCAAACCTCCTGCTTCTTGAGCATGATCAGGCTCAACCCGGTAAACGCCACAAAAAAGCCGAACAATGCCAGGCATTGCGGCCACAGTTGGCGCAGGTCGAGCGCTTTGGTGAAGGTGCCTACTGCGATATCAAGGAAATGCCCGGCCGGGAACAGCATGCCCATTACCGCCGAGGCTCCTTCGAGTGAGGAGCGCGGCACCAGCAACCCGGAAAACTGAATGGTCGGCAGGCTGGTGATGATCATGGTGCCCAGGATCGCGGCGATCTGGGTGCGGGTGAAGGCGGAAATCAGCAGGCCCATGCTGGTGGTCGACAGTACATACAGCAGCCCGCCCAGCGCCAGGGTCAAGCCGCTGCCCTTGAACGGTACGCCAAACAGCCAGCGGTTCATGGCCACCAGCAACGCCAGGTTGACCAGGCTCACCGCCAGATAAGGCGCCTGTTTGCCCAGCAGGAATTCAAGGCGTGTCAGGGGTGTGGCGTAGAAGTTGGTGATGGAGCCCAGCTCTTTTTCTCGCACAATGCCCAGCGCGGTCAGCATGGCCGGGATAAACGCCAGGATTAGCGCCATCACGCCGGGGCCGATGGCATTGACGCTGATCACATCCTGGTTGTAGCGGAAACGGGTTTCCAGTTTGACTGAGGCTTGCCGGTTTTGTGCCTGGCTACTCAATGTGGCCAATTGTTCCAGGTTGGCCTGATGCACGGCCTGCACATAACTGCGGCTGGTTTCGGCGCGAAATGGCATGCCGCCATCAAGCCATGCGGCAACCGTAGGCTGGCGCCCGGCATACAAATCCCGGCCAAACCCCGGGGGGATTTCCAGGGCAATTTTTATTTCCGAGCGTTGCAGGCGTTTGTGCAACTCATCTGCACTGCGGATCGGCGTGTGTTCTTCGAAATACCGGGAGCCGCGGAATGCCTCGAGATAGGCGCGGCTTTGCGGGCTCTGATCCTGGTCGTAGACGGCGAAGGCGAGGTTTTCCACGTCCAGCGAAATGCCGTAGCCAAAAATCACCATCATGAACAGCGCGCCCAGCAAGGCAAAGGCCATGCGCACCTTGTCGCGCAGCAACTCTTTGGATTCGCGACTGGCCACGGCAATCAGCCGGGTCAGGCTGAAACCCCTTTTGCTGACCGGTGGCGGCGAATTGACCGCAGGCGTGGCGACAGGCTCGGGAGAAGAGGCCGCGCTGGCGTCCTGGTCGTTCTGGGCCTGTTCCAGGCAGGTGACAAACGCCGCTTCCAGCGTATCGCCGTGGAACTGGTGTTGTAGCGCATCGGGCGTGTCGCAGGCCAGCACCTTGCCGGCGTGCATCAACGAGATACGGTCGCAGCGCTGGGCTTCGTTCATAAAGTGTGTGGACAGGAAGATGGTCACCCCTTGCTCGCGGGACAACTCGATCAGCAAGCGCCAGAAATCATCGCGGGCGGCCGGGTCCACGCCGGAAGTGGGCTCATCGAGGATCAACACTTCCGGGCGATGCAGCACAGCCACCGCCAGAGACAGGCGCTGGCGCAAACCCAGGGGCAACTCGCCGGACTGTTGTGTGGCCACGTCGCCGAGATCGAAACGCTCGATCAATTCTTCGATACGCGGCTCGCTTTCGGCCTTGGGCAAGTCAAACAGTTGTGCGTGCAGCACCAGGTTTTGGCGCACGCTCAACTCGCCGTACAGCGAGAAGCTTTGCGACATGAAACCCACGCGCTTGCGGGTGGCCAGATCCTTGGCGTTCACCGGGTTGCCCAGCAATTTGGCGCTGCCTTCGGTGGCCGGCATCAACCCGGTGAGGACCTTCATGGTGGTGGTTTTGCCGCAACCGTTAGAGCCCAAAAAGCCAAAAATTTCGCCCCGGCCAATGGCAAAGCTGACGTTGTTCACTGCGGTGAAATCGCCGAATCTCAGGGTCAGGTCGTGGGCTTCAATGGCGATATCGCTGTTGTCGCTGGTGCGCGGCGGGATCACCAGCGGCTCGCTGCTGTGGCCGCTGTCACCCTGATAGTGGGTGAAGGCCTCGTCGAGCTTGCCGGTTGTGGTGACTGCCGCCAGTTCCTGGCTCAGACCGGTGGCAATCAACTTGCCGCGATCAAGCATCAGGCAGTGTTCGAACTGCTCGGCCTCTTCCATGTAGGCCGTCGCCACCAGCAGCGTCAGTTGCGGGCGCTGGCGGCGCACATCTTCCACCAGCTCCCAGAAGCGTCGGCGTGACAGCGGGTCGACACCTGTGGTGGGCTCGTCGAGGATCAGCAGGTCGGGCTCGTGAATCAATGCGCAGCACAGCCCAAGTTTTTGTTTCATGCCGCCCGAGAGCTTGCCCGCCGGGCGCTCGGCAAAACGCTCAAGGTCGGTGGCCTTGAGCAGTTCGGCCATGCGTTGCTCGCAGTCGTCTTTCGACAGGCCAAACAGGGTGCCGAAAAAGCGGATGTTTTCGCTGATCGACAGTTCCGGGTAAAGGTTGCCACCCAGGCCCTGGGGCATAAACGCGATCAGCGGGTACAGGGTGTTGCGATGCCGGCGGTTATCAATCGGGCCGCCGAGCACCTCAAGGGTGCCCTCCTGGAGCTTCTTGACCCCGGCAATCAGCCCCAGCAGGCTCGACTTGCCCGCACCATCAGGGCCGATCAACCCGCAGCGCGTGCCTTTGGGCAGGCTGAACGTGATGTCCAGCAGCGCCTGCTGGCTGCCGTACCTGTGGCTGATGCCACTGGCGTTTAGCGCCAGATCATTCATTGCAGATTAGCCGGCCATGGTACATCGGCGGTTCGCACATAACCGGCACCCGGCATGCCCGGTTTGGCCTGGGGCACGGCACCCGGGTCGGTGAGGCGCAGCTTTACCCGGAATACCAGTTTTTGTCGCTCGTCGCGGGTTTCAACTTCTTTGGGGGTGAACTGGGATTTGGCTGCGACAAAAGTGATTTTGGCCGGCAGCGCCCGGTCTGGCAGGGCGTCGAGCACGATGCGTGCCTCAGAACCCACAGTCAATTTGCCGACCACCGAAGCGGGCATGTACAGGTTCATGTACTGGTCGCCGGGGTCGATCATCATAAATACCCGGCCGCCCGAGCCGAGGACTTCGCCAGGTTCGGCCAGGCGCAGCTGGATCACGCCGTTGATCGGTGCGCGCAGGCTGCTGTCGTCAATTTCGCTGGTCAGCTGTGCGACCTGAGCCTGGGATGAACCAATCGCGGCCTTGGCAGCCGCTACCTGGGCCTGGGCGGCGACTACTGCTGCGTTGCTGGTGTCGAATCGGGCTTGTTGCTGATCCAGTTGCTGACCGCTGGCAAAACCGCGCTGGGACAGTTGGCGAAAGCGCTTGAGTTCCTGGCTGGCCAGCAGTTTTTCGCTCTGGCGCAGTTGCACGTTGGCTTCGTTGGCGGCCAGGGTCTGGCGGGCGCGCAGCACTTCGGCTTCAGCTTGCGCACGACTGGCTTCCAGGGTGCGGGTGTCCATGCGGGCCAGCAGTTGGCCCTGGGTTACCCGGTCGCCTTCGTCAACCAGCACTTCAGCCAGACGCCCGGGGATTTTTGCTGCGATTTGCACTTCTGTGGCTTCGAGGCGGCCGTTGCCCATGCTGATGCCTTCGGGGAGGCGGTCGTGCTGGGATTTCCAATAACCGAACCCGCCTGCTGCGATCAGCAAGACAGCCAAAGGGATAACGAAATAATGGGAAATACGGTGATTGCTAGACATGCCGACATCCTGTGTCACAGAGCGCTCTAGTTTGACGGTTTCAAGCCGATTGCGACTTGATGCCAGTCAAAGGAAGTCCAGAGCGTAGACGCTAAAATCGGATGCTGCTTGTCAGGTGCAGAGCCGGAGTGTTGTAGGAGCGGGCTTGCTCGCGATGGGATCGCTGCGGATCACCTTATAAACCACACCGTCTGAATCGAGAGCAAGCCCGCTCCCACACCAAGCCCTCTCCCACAGCGATTCGCTTTACAGCAACCCCATCACCACAGCCCATTGCTCGCCCGTCACTGGCATCACTGAAAGGCGGCTGCCTTTTTGCACCAGCGGCATTTCGGCCAGAGCGCTTTGCTGTTTGAGGTAGTCGAGTTTGATCACCCGGGGAAAGGTCTGCTCATGGGCGACCTGCAGTGCGCTCCACGGGTTTTTCTCGACGCTGGCCTTGGGGTCGAAGTAATGACTTTCAGGGTCCAGGGCCGTCGGGTCCGGATAAGCGGCCTGGACGATTCGGCCTACTCCGGCAATCCCTGGCTCGGGGCAACTGGAGTGGTAGAAAAAGAACAGGTCACCCACCGCCATGGCTCGCATGAAATTGCGCGCCTGATAGTTGCGCACACCGTCCCAGCGAGCTTCGCCGAGCTTTTGCAAATCCTTGATCGAAAATTCGTCAGGCTCGGATTTCATCAGCCAATAAGCCATCTTCTATACTCCAGAAACATGCTGTGATTATTTTGTCCGGCAACATTTTGCTAAACCGACAGTCGGTTGACGTCAGCGTTTGCTTGCGTGTGCGTGTTGCCGCAAAATGCCCGCCTTTTAAGCTTGACGCTGCTGCACGGCCTATAACAAAAACCGTTGCTGTCATCGTGTTGATTTGCCTGAAGGAGGGCAATCGATGAAACGCAAACCGGATTTACTGTGGATGCTGGTTATTTTGTTCGGTTTGGGTGTGGTTACAACAGGCTACGCGCAAAGTCTCTGGTCAAATTCGACAGACGCGCCGATTGAGCTGGCGCAACAGCAAGTACAACCCTTCAAACGCTAAAAACTGATTCCTGGGCATCGCTTTGTCAGTGATGCCTTGATTGTCAGTGGGCGACGTACCACTGTCTGTCCGAGACCGTGCCCTGCAAAGGGACATCCCAACTGGCTTGGTCCAGGCACGCCACTTTCTGACATTCGTGGGCCAGCCCCAACAGTGTCGGCTTGCGCCAGCTTTGGCGTCTTGCCTGATAGGCCAGGCTGCGGTCATAAAAACCGCCGCCCATGCCCAGCCGTCCCCCCGTCGCATCAAACCCCACCAGTGGTAGCAGCACCAGGTCCAGCGCCCAGACCTTGCGTTGGCGTGCGCGGTTGATACGGGGTTCAAGAATGCGGAAACGGTTGGGGATCAGCTTTTCGCCGGGGGCGACCCGCTGAAAGACCATTTTAGTTTTCGGCCAGGCACTGAGAACCGGCAGGTAGGTGATTTTGCCCCGACGCTGAGCTTCGCGCAGCAGCAGGCGCGGATCGATTTCACCGTCAGTGGGCAGGTACAGCGAAATGTGTTTGGCGCGGCGAAACAGCGGGTGTTGCGCCAGTTGCCGGTACAGGCCACGGGCTGCCTGGCGTTGCTCGCAGGGCGACAGGTCGCGGCGGGCTTTGCGCAGGATTCGGCGAAGTTGCGGGCGGGAAGGCGGCGCAGGTTCGTTCATATGGCGTGCTGTTCAGGATCGAGACACCGGGTGGTGGCTCGTGCAAGCCAATGCCAGCAGTTGGCTGGCATTGCGCTAGGAAATCAGGCTCCCCGACGTACCGCTGTCGGCTTGGCCCTTGAACCCGAAAGTTCAAGGTGGAAGTTGCAGTAGACCTTAAGGCTTTCCGTCTAGCGGACATGCACACCGGCCCAACGTGCAAGCTCCAGGGTAGTGCGAATCGGCTCAGGGACATCGCTAACTGGCGAATACTCCAGGGAGTGGCGCGAGTATACCCCAAAGTAACGATTTGAATCAGCTTTGGCGTTCGTTCGGATCAGTGGCCAGCACCAGATCAACGCGATCGAGCAGGTCGCGTACCTGTTCTCGGGTAGTGCTGCTGGTCTGAACTTCGGCGACTTCCTGCTTGTGCAGCAGATCATGGGTAATATTCAGCGCAGCCATTACGGCGATACGGTCGGCGCCAATGACTTTGCCGCTGCTGCGAATTTCGCGCATTTTGCCGTCCAGGTAGCGGGCGGCGCTCACCAGGTTGCTGCGTTCTTCCTGGGGGCACATGATCGAATACTCTTTATCGAGGATGTGCACGGTGACGCTACTGCTTGAACTCATGAGTCTTGCTCCAGGGCTTTGAGGCGCGAAATCATCGATTCCACCTTGTTTCTGGCGATTTCGTTTTTTTCAATGAGGTGCGCGCGTTCCTCGCGCCAAGTCTTTTCCTGAGCAGTTAAGAGTGCGTTTTGACGGTTAAGTTGCTCGACTCGGCTAATCAGCAACTCGAGTCTAGCCATCAGTGCATGCAGGTCGGTGTCTTCCATTGTGTCCTACTGTGTATTTTCTGATGGGCGGTGACTGTCAAACGAGTTGACGCCTCGATGGTCTGGCACGGCTGCCGATGCTAGGATACAAGCCCTCCATTCTAGACATAGCGCCGCTTGGCGCCTAGCTGACCATGCCTATTCAGAATTCCCCGTATCAAGCCTTTGTAACCCTGCTGACCGCCAACGGCCACTCCGTCTCGCCTGCCGAACTGCATGGCCACCTGCTGGGTCGCAGCTGTGCCGGTGCCGGTTTCGATGCCGACGCCTGGCTGGTCGAAGCTGCCGAACTGTTGGCTGGTGAGCCACAAGACAACGTACGCAATGCCTTGATCGGATTGCAAGAGATGGTCAAGGGCGAGCTGACCAGTGACGACATGACCGTCGTGCTGTTGCTGCCGACCGACGACGCACCATTGACCGAGCGCGCTGCTGCCCTGGGCCAGTGGTGCCAGGGTTTCCTGTCCGGTTTCGGTCTGACCCGCCGCGCCTATTCGCTGAGCGATGAAGCCAACGAAGTGCTGCGCGACCTGGCCGCCATCGCTCAGGTGCAAGATGCCCTGGAAGAGTCTGAAGACGGCGAAAGCGACTATATGGAAGTGATGGAATACCTGCGCGTCGCGCCGCTGTTGCTGTTCACCGAAACCAAAAAAACTGCTGACGCCGCGCCAGCCAAGCCTTCGCTGCACTGATTGATCGACAAGAGGGAAACCGTCTGCCCATGATCCATATCCCGAAATCGGAATACGCACGTCGCCGCAAGGCACTCATGGCGCAGATGGAGCCCAACAGCATTGCGATCCTGCCCGCTGCGGCGGTGGCCATTCGCAATCGCGATGTCGAACATGTTTACCGCCAGGACAGCAATTTCCAGTACCTGAGCGGCTTTCCCGAGCCTGCGGCCGTGATCGTCCTGATTCCGGGCCGGGCACATGGCGAGTACGTGCTGTTTTGTCGCGAGCGCAACGCCGAGCGTGAATTGTGGGACGGCCTGCGGGCCGGGCAGGAAGGCGCAATTCGCGACTTCGGTGCTGACGACGCGTTCCCGATCACCGATATCGACGACATCCTTCCGGGCCTGATCGAAGGCCGCGACCGGGTGTATTCGGCGATGGGCGGCAATCCCGAATTCGATCGCAATCTGATGGAATGGATCAACGCGATCCGCTCCAAGGCCAGCCTCGGTGCCCAGCCGCCCAACGAATTCGTTGCTCTGGATCATCTGCTGCATGACATGCGCCTGTATAAATCGGCGGCAGAGCTCAAGGTCATGCGCCATGCGGCGCAAATTTCGGCTCGCGCCCATGTGCGTGCAATGCAGGCCAGCCGCGCCGGTTTGCATGAGTACAGCCTGGAGGCAGAGCTGGATTACGAATTTCGTAAAAGCGGGGCAAAAATGCCAGCCTATGGCTCGATCGTCGCCTCTGGCGATAACAGCTGCATCCTGCATTACCAGGAGAATGATGCACTGCTCAAAAGCGGCGATCTGGTGTTGATTGATGCTGGCTGCGAGATCGACTGCTACGCCAGCGATATAAGCCGTACGTTCCCGGTCAACGGCCGTTTTTCAGCGGAACAGAAAGCGATCTACGAGCTGGTTCTGGCTGCACAAGAGGCGGCATTTACCGAAATTGCCCCTGATAAACACTGGAATCAGGCCCATGAAGCCACAGTCCGGGTAATTACCGCCGGGCTGGTGGAGTTGGGACTATTGCAGGGTGACGTTGACGAACTGATCGCCAGCGAGGCCTACAAGCCGTTTTACATGCACCGTGCTGGCCACTGGCTTGGGCTCGATGTGCATGACGTGGGTGAATACAAGGTCGAGGGTGAGTGGCGCGTGCTGGAGGCGGGCATGACCCTGACCGTCGAGCCGGGTATCTATATCAGCCCCGGCAACCTCGATGTCGCGAAAAAATGGCGCGGCATCGGCGTGCGAATCGAGGACGACGTAGTGGTCACCAAACATGGCTGTGAAATCCTGACGGGCGACGTGCCAAAAACTGTCGCCGAGATCGAAGCGTTGATGGCAGGCGCGGCATGAGCCGCGTCAATCTGGCCATCATCGGTGGCGGTCTGGTGGGGGCGAGCCTGGCGCTGGCGTTGCAGGCCGGGGCCAGGGCCCGTGGCTGGAAAATCGTATTGATCGAGCCGTTCGCCCCCGGCAACGCCTATCAGCCAAGCTACGATGCCCGCTCTTCGGCGCTCAGCTATGGTGCCCGGCTGATCTATGAACACTTGGGCCTGTGGCAGGCTATTTCTGAACGCGGTGAGCCGATCAAGGATATTCATGTATCCGACCGCGGGCGCTTCTCGACGGCTCGCTTGTCGGCCAGTGAAGAAGGCGTTCCGGCGCTGGGGTATGTGGTCGAAAACGCCTGGCTGGGCCAGTGCCTGTGGAAAAGCCTGGACCCGGACGTGATCAGCTGGCGTTGCCCGGCTGAAGTTATCCACATGCAACCGCTGGATGATGGCTATCGCCTGACCCTCAACGACGAAACCACGCTGGACTGCGATCTCGCCGTCCTGGCTGATGGCGGGCGTTCGGGGTTGCGCGAGAAACTGGGCATCCATGTGCGTCAGCAGCCCTACAACCAGAGCGCGCTGATAGCCAATATCACGCCGAGCCAGCCCCATGCTGGCATGGCGTTCGAACGTTTTACCGAAGAAGGCCCGATGGCTCTGCTGCCATTGCCTGACAACCGCTGCGCGCTGGTGTGGACGCGTTTGGGGATGGACGCGCAGCGTCTGGCAGCCCTGGATGAGCGCAGCTTTCTCAGCGAGTTGCAGGGCGTATTTGGCTATCGTCTGGGCACCCTCAAACAAGTGGGCGCGCGGCACCTGTATCCTTTGACGCTGATTGAAGCGCAGGAGCAGGTACGTCCTCATCTGGCGGTGCTGGGCAATGCGGCCCACAGCCTGCACCCGATTGCCGGACAGGGTTTCAACCTGTCCCTGCGCGATGCCCGGGCGCTGGCCGATGCCTTGTTGGGCAGTGACAAGCAACCCGGGGATTTCGCCACCCTGCTGAGTTATCAACAGGCGCAGCAACTCGACCAGCAACTGACCATCGGCTTCTCCGACAAGGTGACGCGGGTGTTTGGCAGTGAGCAGCCACTGGTGTCCTTTGGTCGCAACCTGGGCCTTCTAGGCCTTGACCTGTTGCCACCGGCCAAGCGCTGGTTTGCCCGTCAGGCAATGGGCCTGGGCACCCGCGCAGACAGTTGATGACGACCGGGGCGAGCTTGCCCCGTGTCGATCCATTTTTTCAGGTGCGGCGTACGCCGCTAGCGAGACAGGCTTAAAGCATGGAAATGCGCGCAGATCTGCTGATTGTTGGGGCCGGAATGGTCGGAAGCGCACTGGCGCTGGCGCTCAAGGACAGCGGGCTGAAAATCCTGCTGCTCGACGGTGGCCCGCTGAGCGTCAAGCCGTTTGCCAGCGAAGCGCCGTTCGAGCCTCGGGTCAGTGCCCTGTCGGCGGCCAGCCAGCGCATTTTGCAGCGTTTGGGCGCCTGGGACGGCATCATCCACCGCCGTGCCAGCCCGTACTCGCATATGCACGTGTGGGATGGCAGCGGCACCGGGCAGATCCACTTTTCGGCAGCCAGCGTGCACGCGGACGTGCTGGGCCATATCGTCGAGAACCGTGTGGTGCAGGACGCACTGCTGGAGTGCCTGCAGGGCAGTTGTATTGAAATGCTGGCCAATTCACGCCTGGAGCAGATGCGCCGTTCCGGCGACGACTGGCTGCTGACCCTGGCCGATGGCCGCACCTTGCGGGCGCCGCTGGTGATTGCCGCTGATGGCGCCAACTCGGCCGTACGTCGCCTCACCGGCTGTGAAACCCGTGAGTGGGATTACCAGCACCACGCTATCGTCACCAGCGTACGGTGTGCAGAACCGCACCAGCAGACCGCCTGGCAGCGTTTTACCGACCAGGGGCCGCTGGCATTCTTGCCGCTCGAGCGTGACGGTCAGCAGGACTGGTGCTCGATCGTCTGGTCGACCACCCCCGAACAAGCCCAATACCTGATGACGCTGGATGACGCAGCGTTCAGTCGTGAGCTGGAGCTGGCTTTTGAAGGTCGTCTTGGCAGTGTACTGAGTGCCGATCCACGGGTATGCGTGCCACTGCGCCAGCGCCATGCCAAACGCTATGTCGCCGAAGGCCTGGCGTTGATCGGTGATGCGGCGCACACCATCCACCCGCTGGCCGGGCAGGGCGTGAACCTGGGCTTCCTGGATGCAGCGGTGCTGGCCGATGTGCTGATGCACGCTGTGGACCGTGGCGAACGTTTGGCGGATGTGCGTGTGCTGAGCCGTTTCGAGCGGCGGCGCATGCCCCACAACCTGGCGCTGATGGCGGCGATGGAGGGCTTTGAACGCTTGTTCCAGGCCGACTCCCTGACCGCCCGCCTGTTGCGCAACACCGGTTTGAAATGGGTGGATAAAATGCCCGAGGCCAAGGCCTTGTTTGTGCGTCAGGCACTGGGCCTGAGTGGCGACCTGCCGCCGCTGGCCAGGCCGTAACATCTGGTAACTCCTCCGGGGCGAGTTAGGTTGAGATGGCAAATGTGATTCACTACCATTTACGCCCGATTCGCATTAAGAGAGACCGCCCCTCATGTTGGCACGCAAGCGTCTACTGACTGCCCTGGCCCTGACCGTTTTTGCGAGCGGTGTTTCTGCTGCCGATGAGGTGGTGGTTTACTCCTCGCGTATCGACGAACTGATCAAACCGGTATTTGATGCCTACACCGCGAAAACCGGGGTCAAGGTCAAGTTCATCACCGACAAGGAAGCGCCGCTGATGCAGCGCATCAAGGCCGAGGGGCAAAACGCCACAGCCGATCTGTTGCTAACCGTGGATGCCGGTAACCTTTGGCAAGCTGAGCAAATGGGCATCCTGCAACCGTTCACCTCCGAGGTGATCGACAAAAATATCCCGCCGCAATATCGCTCTTCTTCTCACGAGTGGACTGGTCTGAGCCTGCGCGCACGGACTATCGCCTATTCGACGGACCGGGTTAAACCAGAAGAACTGTCGACCTATGAGGCTTTGGCCGACAAGAACTGGGAAGGTCGCTTGTGTCTGCGCACTGCCAAGAAGGTTTACAACCAGTCGCTGACCGCCACCATGATCGAAGTGAATGGCGCCGAGAAAACCGAAGAAATCCTCAAGGGCTGGGTCAACAACCTGTCCACAGACGTGTTCTCGGATGACATCGCCGTGCTTGAAGCCATCAACGCCGGGCAATGTGACGTGGGCATCGTCAACACTTACTACTACGGTCGCCTGCACAAGCAGAAGCCCGATCTGGCGGTGAAGCTGTTCTGGCCCAACCAGGCGGATCGTGGCGTTCACGTCAACTTGTCGGGTATTGGCCTGACCAAGTACGCGCCGCATCCTGAAGCGGCCAAGGCATTGGTGGAGTGGATGACCACCCCTGAAGCCCAATCGATTTTCGCTGGCGTAAACCAGGAATTTCCGGCCAACCCAAGCGTTCCACCTTCGGCGGAAGTGGCGAGCTGGGGTAGCTTCAAGGCCGATGCACTGCCGGTTGAAGTGGCAGGCAAGCGCCAGGCTGAAGCGATCCGCATGATGGACCGTGCTGGCTGGAACTGATCAAAATCTGAAGTAATACCTGTGGGAGCGGGCTTGCTCGCGATAGCATCGCCGGGGTTTCATTGGAAACTGCGGTGTTTGCATCGCGAGCAAGCCCGCTCCCACATTTGTTTTCACGTCGTCCCATCCACCTCCGAGAGTTTTTCGTGGCCCATCCTGCCCAACGTCGCTGGTACCCGCTGGTTTTTGTCATTGCTGCCCTGGTGCTGCTGCCGCTGAGCGTGTTGCTGCTGTCCTGGCAAAGCATTGATGCCCAGATCTGGAGCCACTTGTGGGACACGCAGATGCCGCGCCTGCTGGGCAACACCCTTACACTGATCGTCGGTGTGGGCATCGGCGTCACGCTGTTGGGCGTAAGCCTGGCCTGGTTGACCAGCCTCTGTGAGTTCCCTGGCAGGCGCTGGCTGGACTGGGCGTTGATGCTGCCGTTTGCGATTCCCGCCTATGTGCTGGCGTTTGTGTTTGTGGGCTTGCTGGACTTCGCCGGGCCCATACAGACCCTGCTGCGCGAGTGGTTCGGCATGGGCTTGCGGCTGCCTCGGGTGCGCTCAACCGGGGGGGTGATCACCGTGCTGATTCTGGTGTTCTACCCCTATGTCTACCTGCTGGCGCGCACGGCGTTTCTGGCCCAGGGCAAAGGCCTGATGGAAGCGGCACGGGTGCTGGGGCAAAGCCCGTGGCAGGCATTCTGGCGCGTGGCATTGCCGATGGCGCGCCCGGCAATTGGTGCCGGCGTAGCGCTGGCCTTGATGGAAACCCTGGCTGATTTCGGTGCTGTGTCGGTGTTCAACTTCGACACCTTCACCACGGCTATTTACAAGACCTGGTACGGTTTTTTCAGTCTGTCGACGGCAGCACAACTGGCCAGTTTGCTGTTGCTGGTGGTCATGCTGGTGCTCTACGGCGAGCGCCGCGCCAGGGGGGCCAGCCGTGCCAGCAACGAGCGACCACGGGTCACTGCCCTTTACCACCTGAGCGGGCCCAAGGCATGGCTGGCCAGTGGCTGGTGTCTGCTGGTGTTTGCCTGTGCATTCGTGATCCCGATGTTGCAACTGGTGGTGTGGTTCTGGCAGCGCGGGCGCTTTGATCTGGACGAGCGTTATGTCGGTTTGATCGTGCATACCCTGTATCTGGGGGCAATGGCGGCGCTGATTACCGTCAGCGTGGCGCTGGTGCTGGCCTTTGCCCGACGCCAGGCGCCAACCCCGGCTATCCGTGCCGGGGTCAGCCTGGCGAACCTGGGCTATGCCTTGCCGGGTTCGGTGCTGGCGGTGTCGATCATGCTGGCGTTCAGTTATCTGGACCGCGAACTGGTGATCCCTGTTTCGGGGTGGCTGGGCGGTGCGGGCAAACCGTTGCTGCTGGGCAGCCTGTCGGCCCTGTTGCTGGCGTATCTGGTGCGATTTATTGCCGTGGCCTATGGGCCGCTGGAAAACAGCCTGGCGCGGATTCGTCCGTCTTTGCCCGAAGCCGCCCGCAGTTTGGGCGTCAGTGGCCCGCGACTGTTTTTCAAGGTGTATCTGCCATTACTGCTGCCGGGCACCTTGAGCGCTGCGCTGCTGGTGTTTGTTGATGTGCTCAAGGAGATGCCGGCGACCTTGCTGATGCGCCCGTTTGGCTGGGATACGCTGGCCGTACGCATCTTCGAGATGACCAGCGAGGGTGAGTGGGCGCGGGCTTCGCTGCCGGCCTTGACCCTGGTACTGGTCGGTTTGTTACCGGTCATCGGTTTGATTCGACGCTCGGCCCATCGCATCGGTTAGGTGTCAGTCCTCCTGCATGCGGCTACAATGCGCGGCATTCGGTGCGGTCTGTCTGTCAGGCCAGGTTTCTGCGTGATGTAAAAAAGCCGCTTGTTTGGCTTGAAATGCTCCGCAGCCTGTCCGCACCTTCGCCAAGCCCGGAAGGAGAAACCCATGGGACAGCGTACGCCTCTGTATGACCTGCATCTCGCCCTAGGCGCGAAGATGGTCGATTTTGGCGGTTGGGATATGCCTTTGCATTACGGCTCGCAGGTTGAGGAGCACCATGAGGTGCGCCGCGACTGTGGGGTTTTTGATGTCTCGCATATGACCGTGATCGACATCACCGGGCTTCAGGCCAAGCAATGGTTGCAGTATTTGCTGGCCAACGATGTCGAACGACTGAACACCCCCGGTCGCGCCTTGTACAGCGCCATGCTCAACGAGCAGGGCGGCGTGGTCGACGACATGATCGTCTACCTGATGCCTGGCGGTTATCGGCTTATCGTCAACGCCGCCACTCGCGATCAGGATCTGGCCTGGATGCAGGCTCAGCTTAAGGGCTATGACGTGCAACTGCAGGAGCGTCCAGAGTTGGCCCTGCTGGCCATTCAGGGGCCACAGGCGCGACATAAGGTCGCCGAACTGGTGAGCCAGGCCCGTGCCCAACTGATCCAGCAGCTCAAGCCCTTTGAAGGGCAGAGCTGTGGCGACTGGTTTATTGCCCGCACCGGCTACACCGGCGAAGACGGCCTTGAAATCGTGCTTCCGGCCGATCAGGCCCCGGCTTTTTTCAACGATCTGGTCGGCGCCGGTATTTCACCGATCGGCCTTGGCGCCCGCGACACCTTGCGCCTGGAAGCCGGCATGAACCTCTACGGGCAGGATATCCACCTGTCGGTGTCCCCCCTTTGCGCCAATATGGCCTGGACCATTGCCTGGGAGCCTGCTTCACGCAAGTTCGTGGGGCGCGAAGCGCTGGAGGCCGAAAAGGCCGGTGGCGTGCAGCTCAAACTGGTGGGTTTGGTGCTTGAAGAGCGGGGTGTTTTGCGCGCCCATCAGGTGGTTCGCATCGCCAATGTTGGCGAAGGAGAGATCACCAGTGGTAGTTTCTCTCCCACGCTAAGCAAATCGATCGCTCTGGCGCGAGTTCCGATGGCAACGGCTGACCGTGCCGAGGTTGAGATTCGTGGCAAGTGGTACCCGGTTCGCGTAGTCAAACCGACTTTTGTTCGTCTTGGCAAAGCCTTGATCTAACGTTTACTGGCGGGCGTGCACAGAGTGCATGCCGCTGACATTTATACTTGAGGACACTGAATATGAGCCTGATCCCTGCCGAGTTGCGCTTTGCTGAAAGTCACGAGTGGGCCCGTCTGGAAGCAGATGGCACGGTTACCGTAGGCATCAGCGATCACGCTCAGGAAGCCTTGGGGGATGTGGTGTTTGTTGAGCTGGCTGAAGTTGGCAAAGTATTCGCTGCTGGCGATACCGCGGGTGTTGTGGAGTCGGTAAAAGCCGCTTCCGACATCTACTCGCCGGTGTCGGGCGAAGTGATTGCCGTCAATGAAGCGCTGGCTGACAGCCCTGAGTCGCTGAACAGCGAGCCGTACACCAGCTGGATTTTCAAGCTCAAGCCAAGCAACACCGCCGAGCTGGAAAAACTGCTGGACGCTGCCGGCTACAAGGCTGCAATCGGCGAGTAACGAGCAAAAGAATCTCAACTGTGGGAGCGGGGGGGGGCGGGGCCCACCCAAGGGGGGCGGCCGCGCCCCCCCCCGGGGGGG
>NZ_JASJWL010000021.1:0-72616 GCF_035019225.1 Pseudomonas sp. CCC4.1
ACATGGTTACACACCAGCAACGCCGCACCCTCATCCGGGATCAGCTCCAGGTGCTTGTGCTGCACGCGGTACATGGAATGGCCCAGCAGCCAGATCAAGAAGCGCATGCTGAATTCAGGCACGATTTTGAAGATGTAGGCGTTGACCGCAATATTCATCAACGACACCACCAGAAACAACTCGGGGATCGTCAGCCCGGCCACGCTGAGCAACAGGATGGTGACCAGTGCCGACACCACCATAAACAGCGCATTGAGGATATTGTTGGCCGCGATCACCCGCGCCCGCTCGCTCTCCGAGGTGCGCGACTGGATCAGCGCATACAACGGCACTATATAGAAGCCGCCAAACACGCCGACCCCAAGAATATCCAGCAGCACCCACCAGGCCTGGCTGAAACCCAGCACGCCCAGCCAGTCGTTGGCCTGGATGTTTTGCGGCATCTGCCCCGAATGCCACCACAGCAACAGGCCAAATACGGTCAGGCCAAACGAACCAAAGGGCACCAGCCCAATTTCGACCTTGCGCCCCGACAGTTTCTCGCACAACAACGACCCCAGTGCGATACCCACTGAGAACACTGTAAGGATCAACGTCACAACGGTCTCGTCGCCAGACAGCCAGTCCTTGGCGTAGGCCGGGATCTGCGTCAGGTAGATCGCACCAACAAACCAGAACCACGAATTGCCCACCACGGAACGGGATACCGCAGGCGTCTGATTCAGACCCAGGCGCAGAGTGGCCCAGGATTCGCTGAAAATATTCCAGTTCAGCCGCAACTGCGGCGTATCTGCCGGCGCAGACGGAATGGCGCGACTGGCCAGGTACCCCAGCACTGCGACCGCGATAATCACCAGCGAAACGATAACCGTGTAATTGCCGGAGGACAGCATGATCCCGGCGCCAATGGTGCCCGCCAGAATCGCCAGAAAAGTGCCCATTTCCACCAGGCCATTACCACCCACCAGCTCTTCTGGCCGCAGGGTCTGCGGCAGTATCGAGTACTTGACCGGGCCGAACAGCGCCGAATGGGTGCCCATCGCGAACAATGCGACCAGCATCAATGCCAGGTGGTCGAATGCAAAGCCAATGGCTGCAACCACCATGATGGCGATTTCGCCCAGCTTAATCAGACGAATCAGACGGTCCTTGGCGTACTTTTCACCAAACTGACCGGCCAGGGCCGAGAACAGGAAAAAAGGCACGATAAACAGCAACGCGCACAGATTGACCCAGATACCCCGGTCACCTTCGATATTGAGCTTATAAAGGATGGCCAGAATCAGCGATTGCTTGAACAGGTTGTCATTGAGCGCGCCCAGGGCCTGGGTCACGAAAAAAGGCAGGAAGCGGCGCTTGCCTAGCAAGCTGAATTGCGAGGGGTGACTCATCATCCATGTACTCACGTTGCGCTGAAGGGCTTTTTCTTTGGAGGGCCGTTGTAACACTCAGGGCACAACCTTGCTCGGGTTCTGTGCAAAGGCGCACAGAACCCGAGGGTACGTTTTACTTCTTCAACCCGGCAATGCAGGGCGAGACAAACAACTCGCCGCGATAAGCCCCTTGCACGGTGCGCTTGCCGACCAACAGCCACATCAGCGCCAGTGCCAGCACCAGGATGCAACCGGCTACATCAAAGAAGCTCAGGTGCAGCATGCTGCCCAGGCGCAGGGTGGCCAGCGAGTACACCCCCAGCGGGAAGGTGAAGCCCCACCAGCCCAGGTTGAACGGGATGCCCGAGCGGAAGTAGCGAATAGTGATCAATGCCGCCATCACAATCCACCACAAGCCCACACCCCACAGAATCACCCCGCTGATCAGGCCCAGGCCTTCGACAATCTCACCGATTCGTGCCAGACCATTGGCCGCAAAAATTTCCGGGGCATCGGCACCCAGCAACAGCAGGCCCAGTGCACCCGTACCGATAGGGCCTAACGCCAGCCAGCTGGATGCAGCCATGCTCTCGTGGGGCAGTTTATGCAGCGCCATGCGCAGGATCAAAATGGTCAGGATGCTGAATGCCACCGGCACCGAAAACGCCCACAGTACATAGCTGGTAATCAGCACATGAAACTGCGTGACGGTATCGCTCAGATACGGTGCCAAGAGACCGCCACTGGCTGCCGCAACCTCAGCGGCCACCACCGGCAGCAGCCAGACAGCAGTCATTTGGTCGATGCTGTGATCCTGACGGGTAAACATCAGGTAGGGGATCAGCACGCCACAGCCCAGCGCCATGGCCACATCGATCCACCACAGCACTTCGGCCACCTGCACCATGCCTTCGCCCCAGCGCGGCACGCCGAACACCAGAAAGCCGTTGATGATGGTCGCCAGGCCCATGGGAATGGTGCCAAAAAACATCGACACCGTGGAGTGCCCGAAAATGCGCTGCGCCTCGTCGAAATACAACATCCAGCGCGCGCCATAAAGCACGCTGAATAGAATAAACAGACCGATATTGAACAACCACAACCCTTCGGCAAAGGCATGTACACCGGGAATATGCACCGGTAATTGAGCCAGTGCCAAGGCCAAAACCCCCGTACCCATGGTCGCGGCAAACCAGTTCGGGGTGAACTGGCGGATCACTTCGCGGGGGTGCTGCAAGTGGCTAAATGGCCGAAAAGCGGCTTTGGCTTTGTTTGGGCAAGTCATGGGTTCCTCCTGAGCCTCGTTTGAGGTGCAATTAGAGTAGAACCAAATCGAATATCTATATAACGGGTAATTTCTCTAACTGTTATCTACTACACCTATATAAGATCATATCGACCAACTTCAAACCCTGCGACACCAGGCCGCGCTCAGACCATGGTCGACACTGACGCGCTCCGAACATCATGCGAGACTAGCTGTCTCAAGCGGGATTGCTTGCGGCCTTATACCTTCAGGAGCGTCCATGTCGTTGTCCAGCGGGCTGATTGCCGCCGTTGCCCTGGCCTATATGGCCATTATGTTTGCCATTGCCTTTTATGGTGACCGGCGCAGCAAACCACTGCCGCCGCGGGTTCGCGCGTGGGTGTATAGCCTGTCGCTGGCGGTGTACTGCACCAGTTGGACGTTCTTCGGCGCCGTTGGTCAGGCCGCCGAACAACTCTGGGCATTCCTGCCGATTTACCTGGGGCCGGTACTGCTGCTGGTATGCGCGCCCTGGGTGCTGCAAAAGATGGTGATGATCAGCAAACAGGAGAACATCACCTCGATTGCCGACTTTATTGCCGCCCGCTACGGCAAGTCCCAGTCATTGGCCATTGTGGTGGCATTGATCTGCTTGGTGGGCGTACTGCCCTATATCGCCCTGCAGCTCAAAGGCATTGTGCTGGGGGTCAACCTGCTGATCGGCGCCGGCGCCGATGCAACCGGCTCGAGGGTCGAGGACACGGCGCTGATCGTGACCCTGGTGCTGGCGCTGTTCACCATCCTCTTCGGCACCCGCAACCTCGATGCCACCGAGCACCACCGCGGCATGGTGCTGGCGATTGCCTTTGAGTCGCTGGTCAAGCTGTTCGCCTTTCTCGCCGTCGGCGCTTTCGTAACCTATGGGCTGTATGACGGCTTCGACGATCTGTTCAATCAAGCCATGCTCGCACCGCGGCTTGAGGAGTACTGGAAAGAAACCGTCAATTGGCCCTCGATGATCGTCCAGACTGGCGTGGCCATGATGGCGATTATCTGCCTGCCCCGTCAGTTCCACGTTACCGTGGTGGAAAACATCGAACCCCAGGACTTGCAACTGGCCAAATGGGTGTTCCCGGCCTATCTGATTCTGGCCGGGCTGTTTGTAGTGCCCATCGCCCTGGCCGGGCAAATGTTGCTGCCAAGCTCGGTATTACCGGATTCATTCGTGATCAGCCTGCCCCTGGCCCAGGCCCACCCGGCGCTGGCCTTGCTGGCTTTTATCGGCGGTGCATCGGCGGCCACCGGCATGGTCATCGTGGCCAGCGTGGCGCTGTCGACCATGGTTTCCAACGACATGCTGCTGCCATGGCTGTTGCGCCACAAAAACGCCGAGCGCCCGTTCGAGGTGTTCCGCCACTGGATGCTTTCGGTGCGGCGCGTGTCGATTGTGGTGATTCTGCTGCTGGCCTATGTCAGCTACCGCCTGCTGGGCTCGACCGCCAGCCTGGCCACCATTGGCCAGATTGCCTTCGCTGCCGTCACCCAACTGGCGCCGGCCATGCTCGGCGCCCTGTACTGGAAGCAGGCCAACCGCCGGGGGGTTTTCGCCGGACTGGCGACGGGCACCTTTATCTGGTTTTACACCCTGGTACTGCCGATCATCGCCCACAGCTTTGGCTGGCACCTGAGCCACTTCCCTGGGCTG
Source organism: Pseudomonas sp. CCC4.1 (assembly GCF_035019225.1). Taxonomy (NCBI): domain Bacteria; kingdom Pseudomonadati; phylum Pseudomonadota; class Gammaproteobacteria; order Pseudomonadales; family Pseudomonadaceae; genus Pseudomonas; species Pseudomonas sp. CCC4.1. The sequence goes on from NZ_JASJWL010000021.1 coordinate 4,325, forward strand.
GCGTGGCTGCACAGTAACCCGCTGGGCCTTTCGATCACCCCGCTGACACAGGGTGTAGTGCTGTCACTGGCAGGCAACTTCACCCTGTTTGCCTGGGTTTCGGTGCTGTCGCGAACCCGCGTGTCAGAACACTGGCAGGCCGGACGTTTTATCGGCCAGGAGCTGAGCAGCCACCCCAGCGGTCGTTCGATGCTGTCGGTACAGATCAATGACCTGCTGGCCCTCGCCGCACGCTTTGTCGGCGAAGAACGCGCGCACCAGAGCTTTATTCGCTTCGCCTACCGTCAGGGCAAGGGCTTTAACCCTAACCAGAACGCCAATGGCGAATGGATCGCCCACACCGAACGGCTACTGGCCGGTGTGCTCGGCGCGTCCTCTACCCGTGCGGTAGTAAAAGCGGCGATTGAAGGCCGGGAAATGCAGCTGGAAGACGTGGTGCGGATTGCCGACGAAGCGTCCGAAGTACTGCAGTTCAACCGCGCCTTGCTCCAGGGCGCCATTGAAAACATCACCCAGGGCATCAGCGTGGTCGACCAGTCACTTAAGCTGGTGGCCTGGAACCGACGTTATCTGGAATTGTTCGACTACCCGGAGGGGTTGATCAGCGTGGGGCGCCCGATTGCTGACATTATCCGCCACAACGCTGAACGCGGCCTGTGCGGCCCCGGCGAAGCCGAAGTGCATGTGGCCCGGCGCCTGCACTGGATGCGCCAGGGTCGGGCGCATACCTCCGAGCGCCTGTTCCCCAATGGCCGCGTCATCGAGCTGATCGGCAATCCGATGCCCGGCGGCGGTTTCGTCATGAGCTTCACCGACATCACCGCGTTCCGCGAAGCTGAACAGGCCCTGACCGAAGCCAATGAAGGCCTGGAGCAACGTGTTGCCGAGCGCACCTTTGAACTGTCGCAGTTGAATCAGGCGTTAACCGAAGCCAAAGGCGTGGCTGAAACAGCCAGCCAGTCGAAAACCCGTTTTCTGGCAGCAGTCAGCCATGACCTGATGCAGCCCATGAACGCGGCACGCCTGTTCTCGTCTGCTCTTTCTCATCAAGAGGAAGGCTTGAGCGCCGAAGCCCGCAAGCTGGTGCAGCATCTGGACAGCTCACTGCGTTCGGCTGAAGACCTGATCAGCGACCTGCTGGATATTTCCCGCCTGGAAAACGGCAAGATCACGCCCGACATCAAGCCTTTTGCCATAAATGACCTGTTCGAAACCCTGGGCAATGAGTTCACTGCACAGGCCCAGGAACAGGGCCTGAGCTTCCGGGTTCACGGTAGCCGCGTGCGGGTCAACAGTGATATCAAACTGCTGCGCCGGATCCTGCAAAATTTCCTCACCAATGCCTTCCGCTACGCCAAGGGCCCGGTATTGCTGGGCGTGCGCCGACGCGGCAGTGAGCTATGCCTTGAGGTGTGGGACCGTGGCCCGGGCATCCCGGAAGACAAACTGCAGGTCATTTTTGAAGAATTCAAACGCCTCGACAGCCACCAGACCCGCGCCGAAAAAGGCCTGGGCCTGGGCCTGGCCATCGCCGACGGCTTGTGCCACGTACTTGGGCACAGCCTGCAAGTGCGCTCATGGCCCGGCTTTGGCAGCGTATTCAGCGTGCGCGTGCCGATGGCAAAGAGCCAGGCTGCACCGCAGCCGGTGGTCGCGGAGCAGAATGGCCAACCGCTAACAGGCGCCCGAGTGCTGTGTATCGACAATGAAGACAGCATCCTGATCGGCATGCAAAGCCTGCTGACACGCTGGGGCTGCCAGGTCTGGACAGCGCGCAACCGCGAAGAATGCGCGGCGTTGCTTAATGAAGGCGTGCGGCCGCAGTTGGTACTGGTTGATTACCATCTGGATGATGGCGAGGTCGGGACAGAGCTGATGCGCTGGCTAAGAGCCCAGTTGGGCGAGCCTGTACCGGGCGTGGTCATCAGCGCCGATGGCCGCCCCGAGATGATCGCCGAGGTGCATGCGGCCGGTCTTGAGTATCTGCCCAAGCCGGTCAAGCCCGCCGTGCTGCGGGCGCTGCTGAGCAGGCATGTGCCGCTCTAGCTGAGCGCCCTTGTGGGAGCGGGCTTGCTCGCGATAGTGCCAACTCGGTTTACTTGCAGAGCCTGGTTGATGCCATCGCAGCAAGCCCGCCCCCACAAAGCCATGCACACCGCTTATTCCGCCGGGTGGGCGACACCCTCTTCGTCGGTCATGGCCCGCTCCAGCAGGTCGGCTGGCAGGCTCTTGCTGGCCCGGGCCCCCAGCAGCTTGAGCTGTTCGCTGCGGCTGACCAGATTGCCGCGGCCTTCCGTCAGCTTATTGCGAGCTGAGCTGTAGGCCTTGTCCAGCTGCTGCAGGCGATTGCCCACTTCATCCAGATCCTGAATAAACAAAACAAACTTGTCGTACAGCCAACCGGCACGCTCGGCAATTTCGCGGGCGTTCTGGCCTTGGCGCTCTTGTTTCCAGAGGCTGTCGATTACCCGCAAGGTGGCCAGCAGCGTGGTTGGGCTGACGATCACGATATGACGGTCAAATGCTTCCTGAAACAAGTTGGGCTCGGCCTGCAACGCCGCCGAAAAAGCCGCTTCGATGGGCACGAACAACAACACGAAATCCAGGCTGTGCAACCCCTCCAGACGCTTGTAGTCCTTGCTGGCCAACCCTTTCACATGATTGCGCAGCGATAGCACATGCTGCTTGAGCGCCGCCTGCCCGATCACGTCGTCGTCAGCCCCCACATATTGCTGATAAGCCGTCAGGCTGACCTTGGAGTCGACCACCACCTGCTTGTCACCGGGCAACATGATCAATACGTCTGGCTGGAAACGCTCTCCGTCCGGCCCCTTGAGGCTGACCTGAGTCTGGTACTCGCGGCCCTTCTCAAGCCCCGCGTGCTCCAGCACCCGCTCCAGAATCAACTCACCCCAGTTACCCTGGGTCTTCTGGCCTTTGAGGGCGCGAGTCAGGTTGGTCGCCTCATCGCTCAGGCGCAAATTCAACTGTTGCAGGCGCTCCAGTTCTTTGCCGAGGGAAAAGCGCTCCCGCGATTCCTGCTGATAGCTTTCTTCGACGCGCTTTTCAAACGACTGAATGCGTTCTTTAAGCGGATCGAGCAACTGCCCGAGGCGCTCATTGCTGGTTTCGGCGAAACGCTGCTCGCGCTCATCAAAGATCTTGCCCGCCAGCTCGGCAAACTGGGCCCGCAGCTCGTCCCGGGAACCCTGCAGGTCGTTCAGTCGTTGCTGATGGCTGTCTTGCTGTTCACGCAACTCTGCAGCCAGCCCAGACGCATGGGCATCCAGGCGCCGCAGTTCGACTTCTTTCTGGTTGCGCTCCAGGTTCCAGGCATGGGCGGCGTCGCGCCCATTGTCGCGCTCCACCTGCAAGAGCTCTACTTCGCGGCTCAATGCTGCCAGCTCGGCCTGCTTGGCGGCATTGGCCTGACCCAGGTCACTGACCTCGTCGCGACAGGCATCCAGCTGGGCGCCCAGACCTTCCTGGGCCAACTGCGCCGTATTCAAACGCTCGTTGAGCAACGCCAGCTCAGCGGGATGGCTGCCGAGTTTGCGTTGCAACTGCCAGATTAACGCCAGCAACGGCACGCCCGCTGCTGCCAGGCCAAGCAACAGGCTGCTTAGATCCAGGGCCATAAACCCTCCGCACGAGGTAAAAGAACAAGGTTAACCAACAGGCCGCGCCGAAGACAGCTCAGTCTTGGGTCTTGTTCAATTCCTGCTGGGCCAGACGATCACCGGCGCGAGCGGCCTGACGCAACAGTTCGTGGCCAATGCGCTGATCGCGGGCGCTGCCGCATTCACGGCACATCAACTGGCCCAAACGGCTTTGCGCCAGCACCACGCCCTGGCGGGCAGGTTGCTTGAGCAAATGACCGGCCACGTGTTTGACGCTGGGGCTGGCGCTCAGGCGCGGGTTATCCAGCAGCCAGATCGCGACCCGCAAAGAAAAGCGTTTGGGTGCTTCAGTGGATGTATTGGGACGAGCAACAGAGGAAGTAGCGGTGCGGAACTTCATACGACACTGTAGGGCAGAACAGAAGGCGCGCCACTCTACTCCTTTTTTCGTCCGGGTAAAGCCCAAAAAAGTCGATACCCTTGATCTAGAGCAAGCGCTTTGGACAATCCACAGATCCTGTGGATAAGTCAGTGGACAACCTTGCTTTAACCCCCGCAAACGCCCACCCCGCGCGGCCTCAGGTCAAACTGTCGATTTTTTCACCAATTAAAAAAAACGATGTTTTTCATTGACTTAAATTTACAAGGCAGGCTAGCAAGAGCAAAACACGGGTATCTGCGCTGATTTTGCCACCAGCACTGTTAATGTGCACAAGCTCACATTCAGAGCAAAAAACCGGGCCTTTACCGGGCACGGCTTGCACGCTGACGCACCGCTGCGGCGCTTCATTCAAGGGGCTTGTTGCCGACAGAACACACACACGGCGCTACTGGCGAAACCGCTGAAATGTACTAGTCAGCGCCACACGCCAACCTGAGGTTGCGGCATGGCCACATAAAGTATTTTTGCTAGCATACTTGCGTTTAAAAATTCAACCCGTTAGTATCCGCAGCGTTAGTACCAAGCTGAAAGTCAATTCGGGCCGAACAAATCCCTCCAGCACCTCGCAAAAAGCGAACGTAAGCTGAACAAACGGGATCGACCCCCTCGATGGTTTCCAGGTAAATCTTGCGACGATACGGCCTCTGCACAAACGCACAGGGTATCGCGAAGTTCTTTTACTCTGACCGAACCAACCTGCAAATTGATCAGGATCTTCACCCGGAGCACGGAACCTTAGCTCCTGTTGTGACTGCCTGCCCTCCTAAGTACCTACCTGCCAGCCCAAGCGCCACATACTTAATGCGCTCCAACTGGCGGCTTTGTTCCAGTCAGGTTCTTCGTCCAGCCAAAGAATGGCTCGACGTCACTGGAACGTTTTAACGCAGCACGGATCAGATTCCGTGTCATTTGTAGGAACACCTAATAACTATGTCTACTCAAATCCATACTCAGGATGCCATTCGCACCCTAACCAACGCCTTTGCCCCAATGAACTGCCTGATTATGGCCGCTCGCAAAGGATGCTTCAGTTTCACCCTGGTCAACGAACACGGTATTGCCCGTCACAGCGAACGCCTGTACCCCGACCAGTATTCCAGCGCAGAACCTCTGCAAGCTGTGATCGAGCGTACCCGTCAGGCCCTGATTGCCTGACAGCTTGAGCGCTACACATCAAGCCCTGCCTGATTAGCAGGGCTTTTTATTGCCTGCACTTTAAGAAATATCCGGCATTGTTTAATTACTTGCGGATATATAGCCCGCTGACCGAAGCTTAAAATGTTTTAAAAACATAACTTTACAGCGAGAATCTGACACTACACTTCAACTCAAGCGGCATGATCCGCTTCCAGCGACCCCTTCCGATCCACTGCTGCCAAGCGCATGGGCCTCGCTGGTCATTTTCAGGCCTCGAGGACTTTATGGGTATCGCTGCCAGAGAGTTGAGCCATTACGTGATCCGGCCAACGCTTCTGTATCTGGGGCAAGACAACCCGGATGCAGAAGCTTTGTTGCTAGGTATTGCGGCCAGCCAGTCGCACCTGGGCTCGGCCCTGCACGATCGCCACGGTCACGGCCTTTATTGCATACGTGAGATACGCCATGCGGACCTGTGGGACCAATACCTGGCCCACGACCCGGATCTGGCGAGCCTGGTTCGCGGGCTGGCCAGTCAGCATGCGTTTTTGTGCAGCCCTCATATCGAGCTCACGGTTAATTTGCGCTACGCCACCGCCATTGCCTGGCTGTTGATAGAGCAACACAAAGTCGTTGTCCCCGCGGCTGACGATTTATTGGGCATGGCAAGGATCTGGCGCCAAGCCTTTGAACCACATGGACGTTTGCGCGATTTTGCCCACGCCTGGCACAGCTGCGTCTCACCTCTCAACCAGATTGCTTGAGATTCCCACCTACTATAACAACGTGTAAATGATTTAAAACCGGTCGGATTGTCCTACAAAACATCGCTATCTTCTTCGATTTAGCCTATAGCGCAACCACAAAAATGTTGGTAGTTTTCGTCCGGTGATCATAAGGAGTTCTAATAATGAAAAAAGTAATGCTCAAGACCACACTTGGCCTCGCCGTCACTTTGGCTTCCAGCCAGATTTTCGCTAGCGGCTTCGCACTCAACGAACAAAGCGTCAGCGGTATGGGGACCGGCTTCGCAGGTCGTTCATCTTCTGCCGACGATGCAAGTACCGTTTTCGGTAACCCTGCCGGTATGTCCCGCCTCAGCGGCCAGCAAGTAACAGGCGGTATCGCTGTTATTGATGCTTCGACCGATATCAAGGATGCCCGTGGCAGCATCTCGGGTACCAATAAAGGCGACATGGTTCCATTTACTGCCGTCCCTATGGGCTTTTACACCAACAAGCTCAATGACGAGTGGGCCGTAGGCTTCGGTGTTTATGCTCCGTTCGGCCTTGTGACCGACTACGAAAGCAGCTTCCAGGGCCGCGGCTTCGGCAGCAAAAGCGAAGTAAAAGTTGTAACCCTGCAACCTACCGTCAGCTATGCATTCAACGACAAGGTATCGATCGGCTTTGGCCCGACCATTAACCGCATCGCCGGTACACTCGAGTCCGAAGTCAGACTGACCCCGAACCCACTGGCCGGGGCAGGCGACAGCAATGTAAAAATCAAGGGCGACGATACCGCTCTGGGCTTTAACGTTGGTGTATTGGTACAGGCTACCGATACCACTCGCGTTGGTTTGACTTACCACTCCAAGGTTAAATACAAGCTCGAAGGCCACACTAACGTCACGGCCAGCAGCGACCCGTTCACGGCTGCCCGCCTGAAAAGCAACCGTTATGACGCCTCGCTGAAAATCGACACCCCTGAATCCTGGGACCTGTCGGTTACACAAGAAATCAATGACGCGTGGAAGGTTTATGCAGGTACTACCTGGACTCGCTGGAGCCGCCTGAAAGACATCACCGTAGAGAACGAAGGCGTAACTGCCGCTGCCGGCGGCGCCGCATCGCCCGCACTGTTCAGCACCATCAAGGAAGAGCAGAACTGGCACGATACCTGGGCATACGCCATCGGTACTTCGTACCAGTTGAACAAGCAGTGGGTACTGCGTACCGGTCTGACCTGGGACCAGTCGCCTACCAACAATGAAAATCGCTCGCCACGTATCCCTACCGGCGACCGTACAATTTTCAGCTTGGGTGCCGGTTATGCCGTCAATGACAACCTGAACATTGACGTGGCTTATTCCTACCTCAAGGAAGAGTCCGTCAAGGTTGATGACGCCAAACCTCAGATCGGTAGTTACTACAGCTCCAAATATGAAAACAGCGCTAACGGTTTTGCTGTAGGTGCAACCTACAAGTTCTGATTCTCCGCGAGGCTAATCCCCTCGCCAGCTGAATCAAAAAAATCCCCGCTCTCGTTACCGAGGCGGGGATTTTTAATGGCTTCGATTCAAGGCCTTGAAGCAATGGCCTTGTCGATGGCCTCGATCAATTCAGGACTGTCGGGCTTGGTTAAACTGGAGAAGCTGGCAATCACATTGCCCTGGCGATCCACCACATACTTGTAGAAGTTCCACTTCGGCGCGTTACTCTGCTCGGCCAGTACCTTGAACAGGTGCGCGGCATCAGGCCCGCGCACATGCTGAGGATCGATCATGGTAAAGGTCACGCCGTAATTGACGTAGCAGACCTTGGCCGTCTCCTCACCATCCTTGGCCTCTTGCTTGAAGTCGTCTGAAGGCACGCCGATCAGCTCCAGCCCCTGGCCCTTGTAGCGCTGGTTCAACGCCTCAAGCCCCTTGAACTGCGGAGCAAATCCGCAAAAACTCGCGGTATTGACGATCAACAGCGGTTTACCGGCAAAGCGCTGGCACAGATCAATCGATTCCTTGGCCCGCAACTTGGGCAACGAGCCCTCCAGTAAAGGCGGGCAATCCGCCGCCCAGACCGAACCGGCGCAGGCCAACAGCAATACAGGCATCGCAATCCAGCGCTTAAGCATCATCGGTGTCCTTGAGAAAGAGGCAAGCTCAGAACTTACTCATCCGCCGCTACACTAGCAAGCACCCATACCCAACTGCATCAAGGCCAGCCCACCCTGATGCCAGCCCCACCAGACAAGAGCCAGCAACAAGGCACCGGCACTGACTGCACCCAACCAGATCCAGCTTGCACTCATCCTAAACTCCCTTGCGCCTGCAAACGGGCCACCGGGCGCTCGCGCACGGGCCAGTTCAAGGCAGCCGCCAACAGGCTCAACAAAATCGAGACTTGCCAGATCAGATCATAGCTGCCGGTCTGATCATAGACCACGCCACCCAGCCAGCCGCCCAGAAAAGCCCCCAGCTGATGGAAGAGAAATACGATCCCGCCCAGCATCGACAGGTTACGCACGCCAAACAGGGTCGCCACCGTGCCATTGGTCAGCGGTACCGTCGACAACCACAAAAAGCCCATGGCCATGCCAAACAGGTAAGCGCTGAGTTGTGTGATCGGCGCCCACAAAAACAATACGATCACTACCGCCCGCGCCAGGTACAAGGCCGTCAGCAAGCGCGGCTTGGACATGCGCCCGCCGAGCCAGCCAGCCGTGTAAGTACCGAAGATATTAAACAGACCGATCAGCGCCAGCACCGTGGTGCCAACTGTCGCCGGCAAATGCTGATCCACCAGATAGGCTGGCAGGTGGACACCGATAAACACCACCTGAAAGCCGCAAACAAAAAAACCCAACGCCAGCAGCCAGAAGCCCGAATGCGAGCAGGCCTCACGCAGGGCCTCCCTGAGGGTTTGCTCGCCGCCCAGGCTTGGCAGCGGACGATCCTTGAGCATGCCCACTAATGGCACAATCATCGCCACCAGCACGCCCAACACCAAAAGCGCCGTCGACCAGCCGAGCCAGCCAATCAGGCCCAGGGTGCCGGGCAACATGGCAAATTGACCGAAAGACCCTGCGGCACTGGCGATGCCCATGCCCATGCTGCGTTTTTCTGCAGGCAGGGCACGGCCAACCACCCCCAGAATTACCGAGAACGATGTGCCCGACAGGCCGATACCAATCAGCAACCCCGCACTCAACGACAGCGACAGCGGCGAGTCTGCCAACCCCATCAGCAACAGCCCTACGGCATACAGCACGCCGCCAACGATCACCACTTTCGCCGCGCCAAAGCGATCAGCCAACGCCCCGGTAAAGGGCTGTGCCAAGCCCCAGATCAGATTTTGCAGGGCGATGGCAAATGCAAACACCTCGCGCCCCCAGCCAAACTGCGCGCTCATGGGCGGCAGAAACAACCCGAAGCCATGCCTGACACCCAACGACAATGCCAGAATGAGCGCACTGCCAAGAAGAACCCAAGCGCTGTTGCGCCACACCGTTGTCATTATTATTCTCCGGAAGCGGGTATATACCCATTTAAAGTCCAACGACTGAGTTTCAGTCTTTACCCGCCAGCTCATCCAACAGTTGCAACAGCTGCGCACGCCTGGTTTCGCCCAAACGGTCCATCAAGCGCTGCTGGGCGGCCTCCCAGGCCGGCAAGGCAGCCGCAAGGCAGTCCTCACCTGCCCGAGTCAGGCACACCAGCCGGTTACGCTGGTCTGCGCCCTCAGTCATCTTCAGCAACCCGGCGCCCTCAAGCACCCGCACATTACGCCCCAAGGTACTGCGATCCAGCCCCATGGCTTCTGCCAGGGTGGAAATGCTCGGTTGATCGAGCCGCTTGAGATTGCACAGCAAGGAATACTGGGCGACGTTGATCCCGAAGCCATCGAGAGCGCCGTCGTAATGCCTGCTCACGCCACGTGCAGCACGTCGCAGATTGGTACATAAACACTGGGTTGGTAACATTTTGTATGTATATACCCGCAATAAAAGACAATCAAGATTTATGTAACGCCACCCGCCCGGTTTTTTGTGGGAGCGGGCACGTGCACCGTCAGATCAGCGCCAATCCTACCAGCACCAGCACTTCGAGCAATTCCAGCAGCGCCCCGGCAGTGTCACCAGTAGTGCCGCCCAAACGACGGATCATCACCCTGCGCAACCAAACGAACCCCAGTGCTGCCAGGCTAAGCGCCCACCACCCCGAATAACCGGCCAACAGTACACAAACCAGGGCACTAAGCCCCAGCACCCACCAGCCTGCCCTGCGTGGCAGATGATCAGCCAGCGCCTGCCCCAAGCCACCCGCGCGCACATAGGGCGTAGTCAGGAATACTGCCAGCAAAGCACTGCGCCCGATCAAAGGGACAATCAGCAAGGCAGTACCGTTGCCCTGCTCCAGCAACGCCAGCAGCGCACAAAACTTGAGCAACAGCACCAGCACCAGCACAACCACCGCAATCGGCCCGCTGCGCGGGTCTTTCATGATGGTCAGCGTACGCTCACGATCACCAAAACCGCCTAACCAGGCATCTGCACTGTCAGCCAGGCCGTCCAGGTGCAAACCGCCACTGAGCAACACCCAAAGGGTCAGCAACAAGGCGGCGTGCAACATCAACGGCGCATCGGACAGCAGCCCGCTAACGCCGTACAGCAGCAGGCCGAACAACAATCCCACCAGCGGGTAAAACAACAAAGAGCGCCCCAGTTCTTGAGGCTGGGGCATCCCGGGCAAGCGAATCGGCAAGCTGCTTAAAAACTGCAGGGCAATCCAGAACGGCAACATCACTCGCCAACCTCGAGCAACTGATCATCCGCACCGACCCGCAAACCAATGAGCGCGCCGTGGCCCACAGGCACTTGCAACAGATGCTCACGGGGCAAGCCACGAGCCCGGGCCAGCAACAGTTTCATTACCCCACCATGGCAAACCACCAGCAAACGCTCACCGGCGAACTGTTGCTGCAAACGGCTGACGGCAGCCAACACCCGCGCCGAAAACGCCAGCACTGGCTCACCCTCGGGCGGAGTAAAAGCATAGGGGTCAGCCCAGAACAAGCCCAGGGCCTGCTCGTCGGTTTCCATCAGCGCCGCAGCACTGCGCCCTTCCCACGCACCAAAATGCAGCTCTTGCAGATCTTTGTCGAAAGACACGGGAATATCGAGCTGCACGCTCAACTCCCGGGCAAACAATGCACAACGCTGCAACGGCGAGCTGACGATACGATCCCACGGCCCTTTGCCCTGGACCGCATCACGCATTTGCGTCCAGCCCAGAGCCGTCAAGGCGTCGTCCAGGCTGCCGCGCAAACCGCCTCCCAGCTCGGTTTCGCCATGACGCAGCAAATCCAGCTGTACGGTCATGCCGGGCGATCTGCCACTGCGGCTTGGGCAAACGTCGCCATATGCCCGTGCAGGTCGCAGGCCAGGCGCATCAATGGCACCGCCAACGCAGCACCGCTGCCCTCGCCCAGGCGCAATCCCAGATCAAGCAGTGGCTCGGCCTGCAGGCTCTCGAGCACATGACGATGGCCCTGCTCTGCCCCGCGATGGCTGAACACCAGCCACTCACGACACTGTGGATTCAGGCGCACGGCGACCATGGCCGCAACGGTGCAGATAAAGCCATCGACCACCGCTACAATCCCCTCCTGAGCGCAGGCCACATAAGCACCGACCAGGGCTGCAATTTCAAAGCCACCCAGACGAAACAGGGTCTGCAGCGGATCACCGAGATGCCCCTCGTGAAACGCCAGCGCCCGCTCAATCACCCGTGCCTTGTGGCTCACTCCCGCCGCATCCAGGCCAGTACCCGGCCCGGTCAACAGCGAAGCCGGACAAGCGAGCAACGCACTGGCCACCGCACTCGCGGACGCCGTGTTACCGATGCCCATTTCACCGCCAATAAACACTTCACTGCCTGCCACCTGCGCCCGCAGCACGCTGTCGCGCCCGGCCTGCAGGGCTCTCAAACCTTGGCTGTCAGACATCGCCGGGGCCTGGACGAAATTGGCCGTACCCGCACCCAACTGCAGGTGCCGCACCCCGGCCAGCTCCAGCATCGGCGTGACCGTACCCAGGTCCACGACATCCAGTTGCGCACCCAACTGACGGGCCAACACGCTGATCGCCGCGCCGCCGCTGACAAAGTTATGCAGCATTTGCCCGGTCACCGCCTGCGGATAAGCCGAGACACCCTCGGCAACCACGCCGTGATCGCCGGCGAAAATGCCGATCCAAAGTTGATCGACACGGGGCTTGAGCCGCCCTTGCAACCCGGCCAGTTGCACTGCCAGCGCCTCAAGTTGACCTAGCGAGCCCGCGGGTTTGGTCAGTTGTTGCTGATGCTCGCCCGCAGCAGCTTGCATGTCACGATCAACGGGGTTGCAGGGCTTCAGCCACCAGGGGGTGCTCATAGTGCAGTTCCTTTCAACGTCAGGGGCAGGCCAGCCACTGTCAACACGACTCGCTGACAGCGCTCGGCCAGGGCTTGATGCAACCAACCGGCTTCATCGACATAGCGGCGAGTCAATTCGCCCAGCGGTACGACACCCATTCCGGTTTCGTTGCTGACAAACAGGATTTCGCCCGGCAGCTCAGCCAGGCATTCCAGCAGCGCATCACGCTCGGCGTTCAGGCGCTGAAGGTCTTCAAGCATCAGCAGGTTGGTCAGCCATAGCGTCAGGCAATCAACCAGCAGGCAAGCATCGGCGCGCGCGTTGTCGCGCAGTACGCGGGCCAATTCGACCGGTTCTTCAATCAGCGCCCAATGTTCAGGGCGGCGTTCGCGATGATGACGCACGCGCTCATTCATCTCGCCGTCCAGCGGCTGGCTGGTGGCGATATAGGTAACAGCACAGCCAGACTCGGCCGCGAGCTTTTCAGCCAGACGGCTCTTGCCCGAACGGGCGCCACCCAAAATCAGTTGCAGCATGTCAAATAACCTCTGGAAATGCGGCAAGTCCACTGTGGCAGAGAGCCTGCTCGCGAAGTGGCATTGTTCGCGAGCAGGCTCGCTCCCACACGATTCAAATTCCGCACAGTTCGCGCAAGTACGCCGTATCCAGGTGGTTTTCCACCAGATCCGCCAGCCGCTCGATATCCCGCTCGCGCAGGGCGTGGTAGTCCACGGCCTGCACATCCTGCAAACCGGCCCAGCGCAACAACGCGCTGCAAGCGGCAGGGGATTCGAACAGGCCATGCAGGTAAGTACCGAGAATCTGCCCGTCCGCGCTTTGTGCACCCTCACGGCGTCCGTCATCCAGATGCACTGCCGGTTGCTCCAGAGCAGCCCCCGTCGTCACGCCCGCGTGGATTTCGTAACCCATGACCTCGGCGTTTTCCAGGGCCAGGTGCCCGCGCACATTGCGTAACTGTTTTTCGGCAGCCAGTTCGGTACTGAATGCCAGCAAGCCCAGCCCGGCACTGCTGCCCGCAGTGCCTTCAAGGCCCAGCGGGTCGTGCACCTGCTCACCAAGCATCTGCAAACCGCCGCAAATGCCCAGCAGCTTGCCGCCATAGCGCAAGTGACGGCTGATGACCGTGTCCCAGCCATTGGCGCGTAAATAGGCCAGATCACTGCGCACGCTTTTGGAACCGGGCAGGATGATCAGGTCGGCAGGCGGGATGGGCTGCCCCGGCCCGACAAACTGCAAGTCCACTTGCGGGTGCAGGCGCAGCGGGTCGAAGTCGGTGTGGTTGCTGATGCGCGGCAGCACCGGCACCACCACCTTGAGCACCTGGTCGGCCTTGTCGGTCTGGCGCTGGTCGATGCCGTCTTCGGCCTCGAGGTGCAAGTCCATAACATAGGGCAGCACACCGATCACCGGTTTGCCGGTGCGCTGCTCCAGCCAGTCGAGGCCGGGCTGGAGCAGCGCAATATCGCCGCGAAAGCGGTTGATGATAAAGCCCTTGACCCGCGCCTGCTCGGTGTCCGAGAGCAATTCCAGAGTACCGACCAGATGAGCAAACACGCCACCACGATTGATATCGGCGATCAGCACCACCGGGCAGTCCACCGCTTCGGCAAAGCCCATGTTGGCGATATCACCGGCCCGTAGATTGATCTCGGCCGGCGAACCGGCCCCTTCTACCATCACCACCGGGTACGCCGCACTCAAACGCTGGTGCGAAGCCAGAACGGCCTGCATGGCGATGGCCTTGTAATCGTGATACGCCACGGCATTCATGCTGGTGACAGCACGACCATGAATGATTACCTGGGCTCCGGTGTCGCTATTGGGCTTGAGCAGCACCGGGTTCATGTCCGTGTGCGGTGCCAGCCCGGCTGCCTGTGCCTGTACTGCCTGGGCGCGACCGATTTCACCGCCTTCTGCAGTCACGGCACTGTTGAGCGCCATATTTTGTGGTTTGAACGGCACCACCGCCACGCCCTGACGGGTCAGCCAGCGGCACAGGGCCGTCACCAGGGTGCTTTTACCGGCATCGGACGTGGTGCCCTGCACCATCAACGTACTCATAAGGATTCCTTGGTGTACGCCGCCAGAGCCTGCTCCAGGCGCAGCCAGTCAGCTTCTTCGGCTGGCAGGCCAAAACGCACGCTGCTGTTGTGGGTAAACAGGCGCAGCAAAATGCCGCGGTGCGCCATAAACTCGTAAAGGCTATCGGCATGGGAGGTGATCAACCACTGGAACAGCGCACAGCCCCCTTGCGGCGACAGATCATGCAAGCCCAACAGACGTTCCAGACGCCCGCTGGCCAGTTCGCTGCGTTCGCGCTGACGAGCTTGGGCCTCGGAGTCGAGCAGGCAGGCCTGGCCGACAATCCGCGTCGGGCCGCTGACCGCCCAGGGACCGACTTGCTCGGCCAGCAACTTGAGTAACTTGAGTTCAGCCAGCACAAAACCCAGCCGAACGCCCGCCAGGCCAAAAAACTTGCCGAAAGAGCGCAATACGATCAACCCGGTACGCTGGGTATGCGCGGCCAGGCTCAGTTGCGGCGTGTTGTCCATAAAGGCTTCGTCCACCACCAGCCAGCCGCCGCGCTGCATCAGCCGCGCATGCCACTCCAGCAGGCGCTCCGGGGTCAGACTCAAGCCCGTGGGATTGTTGGGGTTGACCACCACCAGCACATCCAGTGTGTCGATGTAGAAGTCGATTTCCTGCTCCATGATTTCCCGCACGATATGCCCGCTGCGCCGCCACGCATGGGCATGCTCGGCGTAACACGGCGACAGCACGCCAACCTTGCCGCTACGGCGCAAACGCGGCAGCAACTGAATGGCACACTGTGAACCCGGTACCGCCAGGACATGCGGCGCGCCGTAATAGGCGCAGGCCGCTTGCTCAAGGCCGTCATCGGCCTCAGGCAAGCGCGCCCAGGCACGTTCGGGCACCTGGGGGATAGCAAAGGGCCAGGGCGCCAGGCCGGTGGACAGGTCCAGCCAGTCCGCTTCGGCAATGCCGTAGTGCAACGCCGCCTTGCGCAAACGCCCACCGTGCTCAAGCATAGAATTCACTCCAGACACACAGGATCAGCAGCCACAGCCATACGCCACGCTGCACCAGTTGCCAGCCACGGCCGATCGACTCGGCGTCTGCCGGTGCACCTTCGCCCAATTGCGGGCGCTCATGCAGTTCGCCGTGATAAATCGCCGGGCCACCCAACTCAACACCCAGCGCTCCGGCACCAGCAGCCATGACCGGGCCGGCATTGGGGCTGTCCCATAGCGGTGCCTGCTTGCGCCAGCTCTTCAGGGCCAGTCGGGTTTTACCCAAAGCGGCATAGGTCAACGCAACCAACCTTGCAGGAATATAGTTAAGAACATCGTCGATCCGCGCCGCAGCCCAGCCAAAACGCTCAAAGCGTTCGTTGCGATAGCCCCACATGGCATCCAGGGTATTACTCAAACGATAGAGCACCACCCCTGGCGCACCCGCGACCACAAACCAGAAAATCGCGGCAAATACAGCATCGCTGCCGTTTTCCAGCACCGACTCGGTGGCGGCACGGGCCACTTCGGTAGAATCCAGCTCACTGGTCTGACGGCTGACCAGATAACCCACCCGCGTGCGCGCCTCATCCAGATTATTGGCGCGCAATGCCTCGGCTACTGGTTGTACGTGCTCACCGAGGCTGCGCATACCCAGTGCGCAATACAGCGCCGCAATGTCCACCAGCCAGCCAATATAAGGCAGCCAGGACAGGGCCGTGGCCAGGATCGTCAGCGGCAGCACTGCCAGTACCCAGGCCGTAACACCATGACTGCGCCAGCCACGGCCGCCGGAATTGAAACGCTGCTCAATACGCTCGGCCATACGGCCAAAGGCAACCAGCGGATGCCAGCGTTTGGGCTCGCCGAGCAACGCATCCAGCGCCACCCCGGCAACGCACAGCAACGCCACACTCATGGACTCACTCCCCAATAATTCTCGTACACCAGTTCACTGAGCGGACGCGCTTGCGCCCACCCTTCCAGGACCAGCATCGGCGCTGGATAAAACGCCTCGACCGGGCCCAGGCACAGTACAGCGAGCGGCTTGGCCCCGGCAGGCAACCCCAGCAGATCAGCCAGTGCCTGCGGTTCGAACAATGACACCCAGCCCATGCCCAGCCCTTCGACCCGGGCCGCCAGCCACAGGTTTTGAATGGCACAGGACAAGGACGCCATGTCCATTTCCGGCAGCGTACGGCGACCAAAAATGTGCTTTTCGCGGTCATCCATCAACGCAGCCACCAGCACCTCGGCGCAATCGTTGATACCTTCGACCTTGAGCGTCATGAATTCATCGGAGCGCTGGCCCAGGGCATCCGCGGTGCGTACCCGCTCTTCTTCCACCAGACCCTGGATCTTGCCGCGCAGCTCGCGGTCAGTGATGCGGATAAACCGCCACGGCTGCATCAAGCCCACGCTCGGGGCTTGATGCGCCGCTTCCAGCAAACGCGACAACAACTCGGGTGCCACAGTGCCACCACTGAAGTGGCGCATATCACGACGCTCGGCGATGGCGCGGTACACGGCGGCGCGTTCTTGCGGGCTGAATGCGTTATCGCTCATGGCACCTTCACGGCACATGGCGCAAACAACGCGGCAATGGCCTGAGGATTGGACGGGAAGTAAAAGTGTACATAAGAAGCGGTCATTCGCCCTTCGCGATACACCGCTTCGGCGCCGCGCCCGCCATTGGGGCTCAGGCCGCGAGCAACAGGCTCAAGTTCGGTACTGGTCAGCGAGTGGTGGTAGGTGTGGCCGCGCAACAGCCCTTCAGGCATGTCCACAGCTTGCAGCGCCAGGGCAGCCAGGCGCTTTTGCATCGTCGCCTCCCCTGCCAGCAAGCCAACCAGTTCGGCGCGCTGGCCCTCGACATCGGTCAGGGCATCGAGCAGGTAAAGCATGCCACCGCACTCGGCCAGCAGCGGTTTACCGGCCCTGTGGTGTGCGCGAATCGCCATGAGCATCGGCACGTTGCGCGACAGCTCAAGGTGATGCAGTTCAGGGTAACCACCGGGCAAATACAGGCTGTCTGCTTCAGGCAGCTGACTGTCACGGATCGGTGAGAAAAACAGCAGTTCGGCGCCCATATCACGTAATAACGCGAGGCTGGCGCCATAAGTGAAGGCAAAAGCTTCGTCGCGGGCCACGGCAATTCGCACACCTGCCAGCAGCAGCTCGACTGCCACGGGCTCAGGCGCAGCGAACTCAACCGGCGGTGGCAGCGCTACCTCACAGGTGCTGGCCAGGGCATTGGCAGCCGCATCCAGGCGCGCATCCAGATCATTCAGCTCGCTGGCCTGCACCAGTCCCAGATGACGGCTTGGCAGTTCGATGCCGGTTTCGCGGGACAGCGCGCCGTACCAGCGCAAGCCTTCGGTCAGGCTGCCTTCGAGCAACTGTGCATGGCGTACGGTGCCAACTCGATTGGCCAGCACCCCGGCAAACGGCAGATCCGGCTGATAGCGCGCCAAACCAAGGGCCAGCGCACCAAAGGTTTGGGCCATGGCAGTGCCATCAATCACCCCCAACACCGGCACGCCAAAATGCCGTGCCAGATCGGCGCTGGAAGGCGTGCCGTCAAACAGCCCCATCACACCTTCAATCAAAATCAGGTCCGCCTCACCGGCGGCTTCCCACAGCAGGCGACGGCTTTCCTCGGCGCCCACCATCCACAAATCCACCTGATACACCGGCGCACCGCTGGCGCGCTCCAGGATCATGGGGTCGAGAAAATCCGGGCCGCACTTGAATACCCGCACCTTGCGCCCCTGATTGCGATGCAACCGGGCCAAAGCCGCTGTAACCGTGGTCTTGCCCTGACCGGAAGCCGGCGCGGCGATCAGCACCGCCGGGCAATGACGTGACGCTCTCATACTTCAACACTCACAATTCGATGCCTTTCTGGGCTTTGATCCCGGCCTGGAAAGCGTGTTTGACCACCGCCATCTCAGTCACGGTATCAGCCAGATCAATCAATTCAGGTTTGGCGCCACGGCCGGTGACCAGCACATGCTGCATGGGCGGACGGGCTTGCAGGTCGGCGAGCACCTGTTCCAGATCGAGGTAGCCGTGCTTGAGCGCGATATTCAGCTCATCGAGCACCACCAGTCCAATGGACGGATCGCGCAGCATCTCGCGGGACACTTCCCACGCGGCTTCGGCGGCGGCGATATCGCGCTGGCGGTCCTGGGTTTCCCAGGTAAAGCCTTCACCCATCACGTGGTAGCGCACCTGCTCGGGAAAACGGCGGAAGAAAATCTCCTCACCGGTGCTGTTGCGCCCCTTGATGAACTGCACCACGCCGCACTGCATGCCGTGGCCCATGGCCCGGGCCAGCATGCCAAACGCAGAACTGCTCTTGCCTTTGCCATTGCCGGTCAATACCAGCAGCAGTCCGCATTCATTGGGCGAGCTGGCAATGCGCTCGTCCATAACCGCTTTTTTGCGCAGCATGCGCGCCTGATGGCGTTCGTCGCGTTCGGGGGATTCATTCATGGCAACTCTCCGTTGGGTTCGATGATGCAAACGGGAGGCGGGGGAAATTAAAAAAACACACTGCATCGCCCGCCGCGAGAGTGGTGGATGGATCAGGCCGGTCTCCGGGCTCACAAGCGGGCGGCACCTGTAGGGTGCACCCTTGTCCACGCGCCTTCCCGTGCAAAAAACACAGTGGCACTGAGCGTGGCTTTGACTCGTTTACCGTTGCGGGGGCAGCGCCGGGATCGTGGCGGTTGTGTAGGTCCAACACGCCCTCACCGGCTTCCCTGTTTCACTCTGTCGACCCATGGCCACAGAGCACCTGAAACAAGCCGCGAAGGTTAGAGGGTTGGGGGTGGAGCGTCAATTAAAGCCGGCGCCTAAAGGCTTTATCCGGCGCCCGGGCTGAACCTTTAAACAGCTACGCTTCTCTACTACCAGACAAGATCTTATGGAGAACCACATGCTCAAGCGCCAGCACGCCGTTGTTATTGTTCTTGCCGCAGGATTGGTCGCTTGCGGCGAAAGCTCGACCCTGCAAGTCAGTGAGGGTACCGGCCCATCACCCAAGCTTCCCGAACCCAATAAAACCCTGATTCCAACGGTCAATATCGCCCCCGCCATCGGCTGGCCCGATAATGCCACCCCAGTGGCTGCCCACGGCTTGCACGTCGCCGCTTTCGCCCAGAACCTCGACCACCCGCGCTGGCTCTATGTACTGCCCAACGGCGACGTGCTGGTGGCCGAATCCAATTCGCCGCCCAAGCCGGATGACAGCAAGGGCATCAAGGGCTGGATCGCAGACAAGGTTATGTCCCGCGCCGGGGCCGGAGTGCCAAGTGCAAACCGGATTACCCTGCTGCGCGACGCGGACCACGATGGCGTCGCCGAAACCCGCACCGTGTTTATTGAGAACCTGAACTCTCCCTTTGGCATGACGCTGGTGGGTAACGATCTGTATGTGGCAGATGCCGACAAGCTGTTGCGCTTCCCCTATCAAGCCGGTGAAAACAGCATCAGCGCCAAACCGGTCAAGGTGGTGGACTTACCCGGCGGGCCTCTGAACCACCATTGGACCAAAAACGTGATCGCCAGCAAGGACGGCACCAAGTTATATGTGACCGTCGGATCCAACAGCAATGTGGGCGAAAATGGCATGGACAAGGAGCAAGGTCGCGCCGCGATCTGGGAAGTCGATCCGGCCACCGGCAGCCACCGCATTTTTGCGTCGGGCCTGCGCAACCCTAATGGCATGGACTGGGAGCCCACCTCCGGCAAACTCTGGACAGCAGTTAATGAGCGCGACGAAATCGGCAGTGACCTGGTGCCCGACTACATCACATCAGTCCAGGATGGCGGCTTCTATGGCTGGCCCTACAGCTATTACGGCCAGCATGTGGATGTGCGGGTCAACCCACAAAACCCTGAACTGGTGGCCAAGGCCATTGCCCCGGATTACGCCGTTGGGCCACACACGGCGTCTTTGGGGCTGACGTTTGCCGAAGGCAGCCATTTACCCGGCTTTACCCAGGGTGCCTTTATCGGCCAGCACGGCTCCTGGAACCGCAAACCCCACAGTGGTTACAAAGTGATTTTCGTGCCTTTTGCGGGCGGCAAACCCGAGGGCATGCCGATCGATGTGCTGACCGGCTTTATTAACGCCGACGAAAAAGCCATGGGCCGGCCAGTGGGCGTGGTGATCGACAAGCAAGGGGACTTGTTGGTGGCCGATGATGTAGGCAACAAGGTTTGGCGGGTGTCGGGAAAATAGGCTTTCTAATCAAGAGCCGCCCTCACCCTAGCCCTCCCCGGAGGGAGAGGGTTGGGGTGAGGGGCTTTAGGGCAAACGTGCCAAATGCTGCTCGGTCGGCAACACGCGCTTGGCATTCAGATAAGCCCTCTGCCAGTAGGCCTTGTTCAGGCTGTCCAGCTTAACCGTACCGCCCGTGGCCGGCGCATGGACAAAGCGCCCTTCGCCTACGTAGATCCCGGCGTGACTGACCTGGGAGCCACCATTGGTTGCAAAGAACAGCAGGTCACCGGTTTGCAGCTTGTCCTGGCCGATGCTCTGCGCACGCATCACGATCATCTCGCGCGTGGTGCGCGGCAACGAAATACCCGCGGCGTCGTTGTACACGTACTTGATCAGGCCACTGCAATCAAACCCCGAATCCGGGGTATTGCCGCCCCAGCGATAAGGCGTGCCTACCAGGCCAAGGGCGCGAAAAAGCACGTCTGCGGCAACCGGCGAGGTTTCTTCGGGATGAGTGATAAACACAACCGGCTTTTGTGCCACGGGGGCTGGCGGGGTGCGGCTGGCGCAGGCACTGAGCAGTGCTGCTAAAGTGAGGAGAGCAACGCGGGCCATGATCGACATAAACAGAATGTTCCTGATTCTGGATACGGCAACTCAGGCCGCGAACTCCAAAGCCGCGAGAGGGGGCACCTTCGCGGCTTCAGAAATTTAACATTGCGACTTAATTCTAGCTCTTAGCTGCAGAACTTCAAGTAACACATTAACTTTACTTGCGGGCTACGACGCTCGCAGGGGCCATCGCCAGGGCGCGCTTGGCCTCAATAAAGGTCTTGCTCCAGTAGCTGTCACCCAGGTTATCAATCCGTACACCACCGCTGCGGCGGCTGCTGGAGTGAATAAACTGGTCATCACCCAGGTAAATCCCGGCATGGCTCACACGGCCACGACCATTGGTGCTGAAGAACAGCAAATCACCCGGTTTCAAATTATTCCGTGCGACCAGCGGTGCTTTTACGTTGATCATTTCGCGGGTTGAGCGCGGCAATTGCATGCCCGCCTCTTCCTTGAACAGATAACCGATAAAGCCGCTGCAATCGAAGCCTGCCTCGGAGGTGCCACCAAAACGGTAACGGGTACCGATCAAGGACATGCCGCGCTCTAGAATGCTGTCAGCCAGAGCTGGCAATTCATAAGGCTTGCTGTTGGCAGAAAACTCAGCCAGTTCTTTTTCGGTTGCCAGTTCTTCCTGATAAAGAGCGGAAGTTTGCGAGACCGAAGATGACTTTTGAACCTGAGCCTGGACGACTTGCTGCGACACTGGCGTGTGAGCAGCACAACCAAACAACAGGGTAACGAGTGCGAGGGGCACGAGGGGTGCGAAGCGCTTTAGCATGGGCACGACCGTGGCTTATTAGAAAAAGTAGCCGCGACTATGCCTTCTATGATCCTCATTTGCAAATTCAATCGATCTAAATGTGACTCGATGGTTTTGTCGTGACATCTAAGGCTTTACACCCCTGACGACAGATTTTGCGCCCACAGCCCTTTGGCCGCGCAGGATTTTTGGCGCCTGGAAACTGTCAAAACCGGCTACAACCCTTATTTTTGAAGGGCTGAGCTACCAGCCAAGGGTTTCTTTCAGGAAGGGAATGGTCAGCTTGCGCTGCGCCTGCAAGGACGCTTGATCGAGCCGCTCGAGCAAATCAAACAAGGCACTCATGCTGCGGGTACCGCGCGTGAGAATGAAATGCCCGACTTCGTCAGTCAGGTGCAGGCCACGGCGTGAAGCACGCAACTGCAAAGCCCGCAGCTTGTCCTCATCGGACAGGGGGCGCATCTGGAAAACCAGCGCCATGGTCAGGCGGGACTTGAGGTCTGCCAGTTTGATCGGCAATTCTCGAGGCGAGGTGGAGGCTGCAATCAACAGGCGCCGGCCGCTGTCACGCAGCCGGTTGAACAGATGGAACAGCGCCTCTTCCCAATCAGCACGCCCGGCCACCGCCTGCAGGTCATCCAGGCAAACCAGCTCGTACTGCTCAAGGTTATCGAGGATTTCTATGCCGCGATCCAGCAACTCGGCCAGCGGCAGGTAAACCGCCGGTTCGCCCATCTGCTCAAAGCGCAGGCAAGCGGCCTGCAGCAGGTGCGTACGCCCTACGCCATGTTTGCCCCACAGGTAAATCAGGCTTTCTGTCCAGCCGGCGTCGGCTTCGCACAGACGTTCGACATAGCCGAGTGCAGCGGCATTGGCGCCTGGATAGTAGTTTATGAAGGTAGCGTCATCACGCAGACGCACACCTAGGGGCAGCTGAATCGGTTTCATGCTGACTGAACAGTTCAAGCGAACCGTTAGTGGCCTCTGTGTAAGGTTTGAAAAGTTTATACCCGTGTCGCCGGGCACACAATGTAACAGACCACGAGCAAAATCAAAGGTTTGCGTTAAGGTCTTGGATTGATTGGGCTTTTTCTGGCGCCTGCGAGCCGCCTCGAACGCACAAAGAAGGCCGGGCCGCCTCGCGACAACCCCGCCGCTTCACAACCCACCCTCTACAACTGCGGATCCTCACTGCCTTTATAGACCTGGGAATCCTTATACAAATCCTGCACATGGCGCACCAGCACCATGATCACGGCCGCTACCGGCAAGGCCAGCAATACACCGGTAAAACCGAACAGCTCACCGCCAGCCAGAATCGCAAAGATCACCGCCACCGGGTGCATACCGATTTTGTCACCCACCAGCAGCGGGGTAAGCACGGTGCCCTCCAGGGCTTGGCCGATCATAAACACCGCCACGATGCCGAGCATCGGGTACAGATCCCCGCCAAACTGGAATAACCCGGCAACCAACGCCGCACCGATGCCGACAATAAAGCCCATATACGGCACGATGGCCGCTATACCCGCCATCAAGCCGATCAACAACCCCAGCTCGAGGCCGACCAGCATCAGGCCCGCCGAGTAGATCACCCCCAGCGCCAGCATCACCAGCAACTGACCGCGCACAAACGCGCCGAGCACGTCGTGGCACTCTTTGGCCAGTGACACGATCTGATCTGCCCGAGCCCGCGGCAACAGACCGCGAATCTTGGCCATCATGATGTTCCAATCACGCAACAGGTAGAACGCCACCACCGGAATCAACACCAGATTGGCCAAAAAGCCGATCAGCGCCAGACTGGAAGCCGTGGCCTTGGACAGGACGATTCCGACAATGTCAGTCGCCTGCCCCATATGCTCGGTGATCGCCGCCTTGATCTTGTCGAACTTCCAGAAACTGTCACTCAAGCCGAACTTGGCTTGCACCCACGGCATTGCCGTGTGCTGCAGCCAGTCGAGGATCTGCGGTGCCAACTGATAGAGCTTCAACAGTTGCTTGGCCAGCAGCGGCACCAGTACCAGCAGCAATGTCATCAAAATGACAGTGAACACGGTAAAGACCGCAACCACACCCCAGGTTCTTGAAAGTCCGAACCTTTCCAGTCGATCGACCACCGGGTCGAACATATAGGCCAGGACGATGGCGACCAGAAAAGGCGTGAGTATCGGATGCAGGAAATACACGAACAGGGCGAATCCCAACGCCACGCCCCACCACACCCACCGTCGCGAATCAGCCATGAGCCACCCCATCCTTATATAAAGAAGACATCAACCTACCAGCGAAACCGCAACTGCGCCGCAGGGCCTGAGGCAACACTTGACGCCTGCCCCCCATCAGCCGCAACAGGCACTTGCCCCGCCGGTACTTCCTGCAACTGCGCCAGCCCCAATTGCGAACGCAACTGCTCGGCGCTGCCGTTTACCAGGTACACAACACGATCACCGTCAACGCTCTTGAGTTGCGCACCAAAAGGCTCAAGCAAATGCCCCAGCTGCGCATATCGCTGCAACGTCATGCCTTGCACTTCGAGCAACTGCTCGGAAGAAACCCCGGGCTTGACCGCATAGCGCGGCGCCAGACGCTGGCTGACCGCAAGCATCACGGCATCGGCCAGCGCTGCCTGATCAGGAGCCTGAGCGCTGCCCTGCTCCTGCTGATCACCTACCCACAAACGCCATTTGGCGCTCCACTGCCCGTCATCTTCACGAGCATGCACCGCCAGCAATGCGTCCGCACCATAACGCTCGGAAGCGTCTTTTAAAGGCGCAGGATTGCTGCCCTCAAGATTTTCAGCCGTACCCACAAGCTGTTCACTCAAATCCGCCAACGGCAAGCGCAATGGCAAACCCCGATGCTGCGCGGCACGACGCAACGGCTCGGCCACTGACTGACCGTCCCCCACCAGGCTCGAACCTTCGACCGAGTCATTCAGCCACCAGCCCAGCAGCGCAGGGCGATTACTGCCCCACAGCGACAGCCCGGCCTGATGCAACGCACGATCGGTACTCACCGGATCGAAGTCCACTTGCAGGCTTTGCGGCGGGCCGGCGTCATAGCCGTAGCGACTGATGATTTGCTGCGGATCTTTGCGAATCGCCTCCAGCGCCGGACTCTTAATCGCCGCGGCATCTCCGGTCAGACGCAACACCAGGGTTTCCAGGGCCTTTTGCGTAGCCTGGGTGCGCTCATCAGGTGACTGGGTGGTGACTGGCTCGAGCACCTGATAAAGACCGGTGAGGATTTCGGCATGACTGGCCAGGCTGAAAAAAGACAGACAGCCCACGGCTAAAAATTGGCTAAAACGCATGAAAGATTCCCGATGACAAAAAGCAGCCTATTAAGGACGCCATAAAAACACTCGAACAGACTTCTGACACGGCCACGGCCAAATCATTCACGCCCGTTTCGCGTTTTCACGCGGTCACACAACCTCTCTATACCTTATACAGGCCTGTGCGCAGACCCAAGTACGACTAAAAAAGGTTTTTTTCGCCAGATATAACCCTGCCTGTCGGCCCGAGGATGGCCGCTGCCCTTCAAGCCTGATAAAATCGCGCGCCTTCGCAGACCGCCAACAGCCGGGCACCCTGCAAATGCTCTGGTGCAATCCTTGAGCACTTGCAAGCCTGCCCCCTGAACTCGGTCGATACCCCCGAATCCCCCCTAAAGGCCTGGATTATGAGCAAGCAACCATCCCTGAGCTACAAAGACGCCGGTGTAGACATCGACGCCGGTGAAGCATTGGTCGAACGCATCAAGAGCGTGGCCAAGCGCACTGCACGCCCGGAAGTGATGGGCGGCCTCGGCGGTTTTGGCGCCCTCTGCGAAATTCCGGCTGGCTACAAGCAGCCTGTTCTGGTTTCCGGCACTGACGGCGTCGGCACCAAGCTGCGCCTGGCCCTGAACCTGAACAAGCACGACAGCATCGGTATCGACCTGGTTGCCATGTGCGTCAACGACCTGATCGTATGCGGCGCCGAGCCTCTGTTCTTCCTTGACTACTACGCCACCGGCAAGCTCAACGTTGAAACCGCGACCCAGGTGGTGACCGGTATCGGCGCTGGCTGCGAACTGTCCGGTTGCTCGCTGGTTGGCGGCGAAACCGCTGAAATGCCAGGCATGTACGAAGGCGAAGACTACGACCTGGCCGGCTTCTGCGTTGGCGTTGTAGAAAAATCCGAGATCATCGACGGTTCCAAGGTCGCTGCCGGCGACGCCCTGCTCGCCTTGCCGTCCTCGGGCCCGCACTCCAACGGCTACTCGCTGATCCGCAAGATCATCGAAGTGTCGGGTGCCGACATCGAAAACATCCAGCTCGACGGCAAGCCACTGACCGACCTGCTGATGGCGCCGACCCGCATCTACGTCAAGCCGCTGCTCAAGCTGATCAAGGAAACCGGCGTAGTCAAGGCCATGGCCCACATCACCGGTGGCGGCCTGCTCGACAACATCCCGCGCGTACTGCCAAAAGGTGCACAAGCGGTGGTTGACGTTGCCAGCTGGCAGCGCCCTGCCGTCTTCGACTGGCTGCAGGAAAAAGGCAACGTGGACGAGCACGAAATGCACCGCGTGCTGAACTGCGGCGTTGGCATGGTCATCTGCGTAGCTCAGGCTGACGTTGAAACTGCGCTGAACGTACTGCGTGAAGCGGGCGAGCAGCCTTGGGTCATCGGTCAGATCGCAACCGCCGCTGAAGGCGCTGCGCAAGTTGAGCTGCAAAACATCAAGGCGCACTAATGCCTGATACCTGTGATGTAGTGGTGCTGCTTTCCGGCACCGGCAGCAACTTGCAGGCCTTGATCGACAGCGATGACGTCAAGGCCAGCCCGGCATCAATCCGCGCGGTGATCTCCAACCGCGCAGATGCCTACGGCCTGCAACGCGCCAAAGACGCGGGTATCGATACCCGCGTACTGGATCACAAGGCATTCGAGGGCCGCGAGGCCTTCGATGCTGCATTGATCAAAGTCATCGACGAATTCAAACCGAAACTGGTGGTTCTGGCCGGGTTCATGCGCATTCTCAGCGCAGAATTCGTGCGTCACTATCAGGGTCGCCTGCTGAATATCCACCCTTCCCTGCTCCCCAAATACAAGGGCTTGCACACGCACCAGCGGGCGCTGGAAGCAGGAGACGGTGAGCACGGCTGCAGCGTGCACTTTGTGACCGAGGAACTCGACGGCGGACCTCTGGTCGTACAGGCAGTGATACCGGTAGAGTCCGATGACTCGCCACATAGCCTGGCGCAACGGGTTCACGCCCAGGAACACCGGATTTATCCGCTTGCAGTGCGCTGGTTTGCCGAAGGTCGCTTGTCACTTGACGAGCGAGGCGCATTATTGGACGGTCAATTACTTGCGGCCAGCGGCCACTTGATACGAACCTAGGAGAACTTATGCGTCGTGCCCTGCTTCTCGCCCTTAGCCTGCTGGCTATTCCAGCAGTCCAAGCGGCCGATCTTCAGCCTTTCAAGGCCAGCTACACCGCAGACTGGAAACAGCTGCCCATGAGCGGTTCTGCCGAGCGCAGCCTGACCAAGGGTGACAATGGTATCTGGACCTTGAATTTCAAGGCTTCAATGCTGGTAGCCAGCCTGAACGAAGAAAGCACCCTCAAAATCGAGAAAAACACGCTGATCCCGCTGACCTACCACTTTGAACGTGGCGGCCTGGGAAAAGCCAAGAAGATCGATCTGGATTTCGACTGGGCGGCCAAGATGGTCACCGGCACCGATCAGGGCGACGCTGTCAAAGTACCCTTGCTCAGCGGCATGCTCGACAAGTCCACCTACCAGCTGGCACTGCAGCGTGACGTAGAAGCCGGCAAAAAGTCCATGAGCTACCAGGTGGTTGATGGCAATGACGTCGACACCTATGACTTTCGCGTGATCGGCCCTGAAGTGGTTGAAACCAAGGCTGGCAAGGTCGACGCAATCAAGGTTGAGCGCGTACGCGACCCGACACAGAACAAGCGCATCACTGAAATGTGGTTCGCCAAGAACTGGGGTTCGCTGCTGGTCAAACTGCGCCAGGTCGAAAAAGACGGCAAGGAATACAACATCATGCTGCTGGACGGCACGGTGGATGGCAAAACGGTCAAGGGCAACTAAGCGACAAGCCTTTAGCTGCAAGCCTCAAAAAAACCTCGCTTCGGCGAGGTTTTTTTGGTCTGTAACACACCAAAAACATGAAACATTTTTCATAAAACTATTGAACAAATCCGTAAACACCCCGTGCTTAAAGGGCTGCAGGGTTTAAGGATTTTCTGCAAGATGACAGCGCGACAATCAGCTATTTACTTAGGAAGCTAACAGATTCTATAAAGAAGTCCTGCGACGCCTTGCCGCAGGCCCTCATCAGAATTTGGAGCAAGCAGATGACTATCAAAGTAACTGAGCGCGACGATTCACGTATGTTCCACCAACTGGTAGCCCACGGCGTACACCTATGGGATGTGCATCAAGAAGACATACTGGTAGGCATGTTCCACCGCGAAAGCGACGCTCACAGCTACAAGGCTGAGCTGGAAAAGCTGGAAGCGCAGAAACGCCAGGCCTGAGCAGAAGAAACTACTGTCTTGAAAAACACAAACCCCGCCGAAGCGGGGTTTGTTTTGTTATGCGCCAACGCAACACTCTGTGGGAGCGAGCCTGCTCGCGAAGAGCAGCGAACGCTTTCGCGAGCAGGCTCGCTCCCACAGGTTATGCCAGCACTACCACATCAGGTCATCAGGGATCTGATAGGCCGCGTACGGATCGTCTTCTTCCGGGGTTTTCGGCTCAACCAGGATATTCAGCTGCACGATCCGGCGCGGATCGCGCTCCTGGATCTTCAGTGCAGCTTCACGGGGGATGACTTCGTAGCCGCCCTGGTGCTGCACGATCGCCAGCGAGCCATTGGCCAGCTTGTTGCGCATCAGGGTGTTGACCGACAGGCGCTTGACCTTTTTGTCATCAACGAAGTTGTAGTAGTCCTCAGTGGTCAGCTTGGGCAGACGTGATACTTCGATCAATTGCTTGATCTGCGCAGCACGGGCTTTTTGCTCGACCTTCTCCTGCTGCTGGCGGTTCAGTTCCTGGTCGCGCTTGACCTTCTCGGCCTTGGCTTCGGCAGCCAGACGCTGCTGGGTGTCGTCCAGTTCGATCTGGCCTTTGTGGGCCAGACGCTGTTGTTTCTGTTTTTCTTTGCCGGCCTGCTTGGCCTGCTTCTCGTTGACCAGTCCGGCTTTGAGCAACTGGTCGCGTAGGGAAATGCTCATCTACTTACTCACTTAGGCAAACTCAGCCGCAGCTGGGCAAATTCTTTTCCTGGCGCTTGGCTTCACCCCACAGGGCGTCCAGGTCTTCAAGGGTGCAACTTTCAATGGGACGCAGGGTATCGCGCAATGCCTGCTCGATAAACCGGAAACGTCGATCAAATTTTGCATTGGCACCACGCAAGGCGGTTTCCGGGTCCACTTTAAGATGACGGGCCAGGTTGACCACGGAAAACAGCAGGTCGCCGATTTCGTCATGAATGGCCGCCGAATCGTTGTCGGCCATGGCCTCCAGCACTTCATCCAGCTCTTCACGCACCTTGTCCAGCACCGGCAATGCCGCTGGCCAGTCAAAACCGACCTGGGCGGCGCGCTTTTGCAGCTTGGCGGCGCGGGACAGGGCAGGCAAGGCGACGGGCACATCGTCAAGCAAGGACAACTGCTCGGGGGCGGTAGACTTTTCTGCGCGCTCCTCGGCCTTGATCTCATCCCAGCGTACCTTGACCTGTTCTTCGCTCAAGCGCGGCACATCCAGCGGCGCATACAGGTCACCGGTGGGAAAGACATGGGGGTGACGGCGGATCAGCTTGCGGGTAATGCTGTCGATCACCCCGGCAAACTCGAAACGGCCTTCTTCCCGGGCCAGCTGGCTGTAATACACCACTTGAAACAGCAAATCGCCGAGTTCGCCCTGCAGGTGCTCGAAGTCACCCTGCTCAATGGCGTCAGCGACCTCGTAAGCCTCTTCGAGGGTATAAGGCACGATAGTGGCGTACGTTTGCTTGATATCCCACGGGCAGCCGTACTGCGGGTCACGCAGGCGGGCCATGAGGTGCAGCAGGTCGTCGAGGTTGTACATCTGTAATCCTTTGGCACACGCTAACCACACCCTGTGGGAGCGGGTTTGCTCGCGATATGAACACCCCGGTACAGCTGACTCACCGAGGAGATGCAATCGCGAGCAAGCCCGCTACCACAAAGGATTAGCGCGGCTCACTACGCCCGATCCGGCGGGTTTCGATGATGTTCGGCAGTTGCGAGATCCGCCCCAGTAAACGCCCCAGCGCATCCAGCCCCGGGATCTCGATGGTCAAGGTCATCAACGCGGTGTTGTTTTCCTTGTTCGAGCGGGTGTTGACCGCCAGCACGTTGATCCGTTCGTTGAGCAACACCTGCGACACATCACGCAACAAGCCCGAACGATCGTAGGCGCGGATTTCGATATCCACCGGATAGGTCGAGACCGGGATCGGCCCCCAGTTGACCTGAATCATTCGCTCCGGCTCACGACTGCCCAGTTGCAGCACCGAGGCGCAGTCCTGGCGGTGAATGCTGACGCCACGGCCCTGGGTGATGTAACCGACAATCGCATCCCCCGGCAGCGGCTGACAGCACCCGGCCATCTGGGTCAGCAGGTTGCCGACGCCTTCGATCTGGATGTCTCCACGCTTGCCCGGCTTGTAGCCCGTGGCCTTACGCGGGATCAGCTCCATCTGCTCGCTGCCGCGCTCAGGCTCGACCTGTTGCTGGGCCAGGTTGATCAACTGCGCCAGGCGCAAGTCGCCAGCCCCGAGCGCCGCGTACATGTCCTCGGCGGTTCGCATGTTGGCCTTGTCGGCGAGCTTCTCGTAATCCACCGCCGGCAGGCCCAAACGGCCGAGTTCGCGCTCGAGCATGGTTTTGCCGGCAGCGACGTTCTGATCGCGCGCCTGCAACTTGAACCAGTGGACGATTTTCGCCCGCGCCCGCGAGGTGGTGACATAGCCCAGGTTCGGGTTCAGCCAGTCGCGGCTCGGCGTACCGTGCTTGCTGGTGATGATCTCGACCTGCTCACCGGTCTGCAGACTGTAGTTGAGCGGCACGATGCGCCCGTTGATCTTGGCACCACGGCAGTTGTGGCCGATCTCGGTGTGAACCCGGTAGGCAAAGTCCAGCGGCGTCGCCCCCTTGGGCAGGTCGATGGCGTGACCGTCGGGGGTGAAGATATACACCCGGTCCGGCTCGATATCGACGCGCAGCTGATCGGCCAGGCCACCGATATCGCCCAGTTCTTCGTGCCACTCCAGCACCTGGCGCAGCCACGAGATTTTCTCTTCGTACTGGTTGGACCCGGCCTTGACGTCAGTGCCCTTGTAGCGCCAGTGCGCGCAAACCCCCAGCTCGGCCTCTTCGTGCATGGCATGGGTGCGAATCTGCACTTCCAGGACCTTGCCTTCAGGCCCGATCACGGCAGTATGCAGCGAGCGGTAGCCGTTCTCCTTGGGGTTGGCGATATAGTCGTCAAACTCCTTGGGAATATGTCGCCACAGGGTGTGGACGATGCCCAGCGCGGTATAGCAGTCGCGCATTTCCGGCACCAGTACCCGTACGGCACGCACGTCATAGATCTGGCTGAAGGCCAGGCCCTTGCGCTGCATTTTGCGCCAGATCGAGTAGATGTGCTTGGCCCGGCCGCTGATGTCGGCGTCGGTCACGCCGGTGGCTTCCAGCTCGGTACGCAACTGGTTCATCACATCGCTGATAAAGCGCTCTCGGTCGAGGCGGCGCTCATGCAGCAAGGTGGCGATTTGTTTGTACTGCTCGGGCTCCAGATAGCGGAAGGACAGGTCCTCCAGCTCCCACTTGATGTGGCCGATGCCCAGGCGGTGCGCCAATGGCGCATAAATATCGAACACCTCGCGGGCGACGCGGTTGCGCTTCTCGTCCGGGGCATTTTTGACCGCGCGAATCGCGCAGGTACGTTCAGCCAGCTTGATCAGTGCCACGCGCACGTCATCAACCATGGCAACCAGCATCTTGCGCAGGTTTTCGACCTGGCCCTGAGTGCCCAGCACCATCGATTGACGGGGGCTGAGGCTGGCACTGATGGCCGCCATGCGCAGTACACCATCAATCAGTTTGGCCACCACCGGACCGAAGCGCTGGCTGACGGCAGGCAACAGCACCTGCCCTTCGCGCACGCAACGATAGAGAATCGCGGCAACCAGGGAATCCTGATCCAGTTTCAGATCGGCCAATATCTCGGCGATTTCCAACCCGGTACGAAAGCTTGAGGTGCCCTCGGCCCACAGGTTTTTCGCCGCATTGGCTTGCTGCTCGGCCTCGCGTGCAAACTCACACGCTTCTTTCAAGGCTTCACGGTCCAGCGCCACATCGACACTCACCGCATGATCCAGCCATGCCTCGAGGTTGAGACTGCCGTCGGTGTTGATCGGCTGGTGTGCTCTGACCTGTACCATCTTGCTTACCTTCCCTACAGCGCAGGTTCAATGCGCCGAAATCACAGGCCCTGATCCCAACCGCGCGCTACAGGGCATAGCGTCGCGGGTTGCGGGCCCGTTGAAATAGACAGACATCCTAGTCTGCTTCAAATAACGCCATCGCCTCGACATGCGCTGTTTGCGGGAACATGTCGAGGATTGCGGCACGTTTTAACCGGTAACCCTGTTTAATCAGTTCAACCGTGTCGCGCGCCAGGGTGGCCGGGTTGCACGACACATACACCAAACGTTTGGCACCCAGGCCAGACAACTTTCGTACCACTTCATAAGCGCCGTCGCGAGGCGGATCAAGCAGTACGGCACTGAAGCCGGCTTTGGCCCAGGTTGCATCCACCAGCGGCTGTGACAGGTCGGCCTGAAAAAACACTGCATTATGCAGGCTGTTACTGACCGCGTTTTGCGCGGCGCGTTCGACCATGGTCGCAACACCTTCAACAGCCACGACTTCACGCGCTTTTTGTGCCAGTGGTAATGCGAAGTTACCCAGCCCACAGAACAAGTCAAGAATCCGTTCGTCAGCTTGTGGCGCAAGCCACTTTATGGCTTGAGCCACCATGGCTTCGTTGACGCCGGCATTGACCTGGACAAAATCCCCGGGGCGATACGCCAACTGCAAATCCCATGTTTCCAGACGATAGCCCAAGGCCCGGGTCAAATCGACCGGCTGTGGCTCGCCTTCGCCATGCAGCCACAATTGGGCGTTATGGGTAATGCAAAATGCCTCAAGAACCTGCATGTCGGCAGCGCTCAGCGGCGCCATATGGCGCAGCAAAACCGCAATCGCCGAACCACTGAACAACTCCACGTGGCCCAGTGCCTTGGGGTTGCCCAGTTGACGCAACATGGCGGGCAGCCCGGTCATGATAGGTTGCAAAGCCTGTACCAGAACCAAACAGTGATCGATGGCGACGATGTCCTGGCTGCCAGCAGCACGGAAACCCACGTCCAGGTGCTTGGCCCGCGCATCCCAGCGCACGGCGATACGTGCCCGGCGGCGGTAGCCAAACTCGGGACCGGTCAGCGGCGCTGCCCACTCTTGAGGTTCGACACCGGCCACGCGGGACAGTTGCTCGGCGAGCATGCGCTGTTTCAGTGCAAGCTGCTCTTCATGGGGCAAATGCTGCACGCTGCAGCCGCCGCACTTGCCCGCATGGGCACAGGGTGCCTGGCGACGGATCTCGCTGGCCTTGAAAACACGCTCGATACGGGCTTCAACGACCTTGCCATGGGCACCCAGCACCCGGGCTTCGACTTCTTCACCGGCCAGAGCCCCCGAAACAAACCAGGTACGCCCTTCAATAAAGGCAATACCGCGGCCGTCGTTGGCCAGGCGCTCGATATTCAAACGCTGTTTCTTGCCCGCAGGCACTTGCGCAGCCTTGGTGCCGCCAGCAGGCTGGAAGCGCAGGCCTCTCTCTTGCTTGGCCATCAGTTGGGCGCATCGTAAATGCCGGTCGACAGATAACGGTCGCCTCGGTCACAAATGATCGCGACCATCACCGCGTTTTCGACTTCCTGGTTCAGGCGCAGCATCGCTGCCACCGCCCCGCCCGAGGACACACCACAGAAAATGCCTTCTTCACGGGCCAGTCGGCGGGTGACGTCTTCGGCTTCGCGCTGGGCCATGTCGACGATGCGGTCTACGCGGTCGGCCTGGTAGATCTTGGGCAAGTACTCGGTCGGCCAGCGGCGGATGCCCGGAATGGCAGCGCCTTCCATCGGCTGCAAACCGACGATCTGCACGCCCGGGTTTTGCTCCTTGAGGTAGCGCGACACGCCCATGATGGTACCGGTAGTACCCATCGAACTGATGAAGTGGGTGATGGTACCGTTGGTCTGACGCCAGATTTCCGGGCCCGTACCGGTGTAGTGAGCCTCGGGGTTGTCACCGTTGGCAAACTGGTCGAGCACCTTGCCCAGGCCCTGGGCCTGCATCTTGTCGGCCAGGTCGCGGGCGCCTTCCATGCCCTCTTCCTGACTGACCAGGATCAGCTCGGCACCGTAGGCGGTCATGGCAGCCTTGCGCTCGGCGCTGGAATTGTCGGGCATGATCAGGATCATCTTGTAGCCCTTGATCGCCGCGGCCATGGCCAGGGCAATCCCGGTATTGCCCGAGGTGGCTTCAATCAGGGTATCGCCAGCCTGGATCTGGCCGCGCGCTTCGGCGCGGGCAATCATCGACAGAGCCGGACGGTCCTTGACCGAGCCTGCAGGGTTGTTCCCTTCGAGCTTGAGCAACAAGGTGTTGGTAGTGTTTCCAGCCAGGCGCTGCAAGCGCACCAGAGGAGTGTTGCCGACGCAATCGGCGATAGTTGGGTACTGCAATGTCATGGCGTATTCGCAATCCAGACCGCGGGGCCGCACATCATACCGACAAACGCCGACAGCCCATATCACGCAAAGTACGGTGCTTATGGTTAAAGGCTATAAGCGCCGCAAGCCCATCACAATAATTCCTGTGGGAGCCGGGCTTGCCCGCGATTCTGACGCCGCGGTCTGTCAGGTAAAACGGACTGATACCATCGCGGGCAAGCCCGCTCCCACAGGGATGTCTGTACAGCCGCGGCCTGAGCGTTTAAGCGGCATGTCCGGCAAGCAAACGAACATGCACCCGCAACCCGCCGCCGTGGTTCTCTGCCCACAAACTGCCACCCTGCAGCCGCAGGGCATTGCGCGCAATACTCAGGCCCAGACCAAAGCCGCCATCGCCGGGACGCGAGCCATCAAGGCGGGTAAAAGGCGCAAAGATCCGCTCCAGTTCTTCAGGTGCCACACCTGCGCCCTGGTCATCGAGCCACAGGTGCCACATATTGCCTTCGCGCCGGCCATCAAGACTGACGATACCCTCGGGTGGAGAATGGCGAATGGCATTGCGCAGGATATTTTCCATGGCTTGAGCCAGGCTGTTGAGATGCCCGCGCACCCAGCAATGCTCATCCACCAGACAAGGCAGTCGCGATTGCGGCCAGCCACTTTCAAAGCGGGCGTTTTCGGTGAGCATCTCCCACAGCGCCTGCACCTGAATGTCTTCCACCGGCAGCGGCCCGCGCTCGGCATCCAGCCAGGCCAGTTGCAAGGTATCTTCGACCAGCCGTTGCATGCCGTCGACTTCACGGCCCAGACGCTCACGCAAGGCCTCGCCCCCCTGCTCGCTGTCACAGGCTACCCGCAAACGGCTCAAGGGCGTGCGCAGCTCATGGGACAAGTCGCGGAGCAATTGCTGCTGTTGCGAGACCGTACTCTGCAAGCGCTCGGACATCTGATCGAACGCCCGCGCCAGCTCACCCAGTTCGTCCTGGCGGCTGGTGATCTGGCTCGATAGCCGCGCCCCCAGTTGATCAGCCCGCCAGGCATTGGCCTGTTCGCGAAGATGGTTAAGCGGCACGATCAGCACGCGGTACAGGCCCACGCACAGCAACAGGGTCAACAAGCCAGGAATTACGCCGTTGGTGACAATCCGCCAGATCACCTGGGAGCTCCCGGGCATAAAGCGTTGCGGCAACTCGATCACCAGGCTGCCCGCCGACGGGTCGCGGGGAAAGGGCACCTTTATCCATGGACGCGCCGTCTTGATATGGCTGATGGGCCAGTCCAGGCCGCGCAAAAAGGTCAGCCGCTCACTTTCTCGATCACTCAGCGGGTAGCTGCTCAGCGACTGCAGGTCCTGACCAATCACCCCGACCCAGCCCGGCTCCCTGTGCCCCATACCCTGCAACCACTGGTCGACGCCGGCTTGCTGACCGCTCTCCCAGGCGCGCTCGGCCTCACCGGCATAGCGCACCAGGGTGCCGTGGGCCTGCTCGGACAAAAAGCCGGTGCGCTTGTCCATATAGCGACCCCAGGACCAACTGAGCCAGATCATCAGCAAGCAGAAAACCACCAGCAAACACGCCAGCTTCCAGAACACCGAATTCTTGCCGGGCACCTTACGGGGCATCGCTGGCACTAAGGACATAGCCCTTGCCCCACACCGTGCGTACTTCATGCTGGTAATAGCCGATAGTTTTGAGCTTTCGCCGGATCTGGCTGATATGCATGTCCAGACTGCGGTCATGGGCTGCATATCCGCGCTGCAAGACCTGCTGATAGAGAAAGGCCTTGCTCAACACTTCGTCGGCATTGCGTTGCAGGGTATCGAGCAGACGGAACTCGCTGCGGGTCAACCCGGCCCATTGCTCGCCCCGGCGCACATCGCACGCCTCGTCGTCGAACAGCAAACCGCTCTCGGCCGGTGGCAGTTCCTGCACCGTTGGGGCGCCAGGCATGCGATCCAGGGCCACGCGACGCAAGATGGCCTGGATGCGCACCCGCAGTTCGGCCATGCTGAACGGCTTGGGCAAATAATCATCGGCGCCCAGCTGGAAACCGCTGATACGGTCGGCCTCGGCACCCAGCGCCGACATCAGGATCACCGGCAAGGCGTGGGTCTGACGCAGTTGCGTCAGCACCTGCAAGCCATTCATGCCGGGCAGCAGGATATCCATCAGCACCACGTCAAAGTGCTCCTGGCGGGCACGGGCCAGACCTTCCAGGCCATTCTGGCACCAGATAACGTCAAACCCGCAACGCCCCAGCTGCTCGTGCAGATAGGCGCCCAGTACGGGGTCGTCTTCAATGGTCAGTAGGCGCGAGGGGCTAACAGCTACGGGATTCATTAGCGTCTGCAAGTAATTCTCAATCGGCGATTATTCAAGATTGAGCCCCTGCGGGCAACCGGCACGGGCTTTACCCCGTCTGATAAACCGAAATTGATGGCAAATTTTCAAAGATTTGCCGGGCACCATATGGCTACACTGCCACCTGATCCGGGCGGGAAGCCCGGATCACTCTTAAAAGAATGCAGGGCTGGAGAGTTGTGTGCTTAAAAACCTCGGTATCAAAGGCCGCGTATTGCTGTTAACGCTATTGCCCGTCAGTTTGATGGCAAGCGTGCTCGGCGGCTATTTCACCTGGCTGCAACAGTCCGAACTGCAATCGCAACTGTTGCAGCGCGGGGAAATGATCGCCGAACAACTCGCCCCCCTGGTCGCCCCCGCCATGGGGCGCCACGACACCGCATTGCTGGCCCGTATCGCCACCGAATCTCTGGAACAACAGGATGTGCGCGCCGTGGCGTTCCTCAACGCCAACCACGAACCGCTGGCCCATGCCGGGCCGATCATGCTCAATCAGGCTCCACTGGGCAGCAGTACCCATCTGCAACAGCGCACCGACAACGATGCCACGCGCTATTTATTGCCCGTATTTGGCCGCCATCGCAACCTGGCCGGGGATGTGATCCCTAACGAAGCCCATCGCCTGCTGGGCTGGGTCGAACTGGAGCTGTCCCATAACGGCATGCTGCTGCGCAGCTATCGCAACCTGTTTGCCAGCCTGTTGCTGATCGTCACCGGGCTGGTGCTGACCACCCTGCTGGCCTTGCGCATGAGCCGCACCATCAACGCACCGCTGGGGCAAATCAAACAAGCCGTGGCCCAGCTCAAGGACGGGCATCTGGAAACCCGCCTGCCGCCACTGGGCAGCCACGAACTTGACGAACTGGCCTCGGGCATCAACCGCATGGCCGAAACCCTGCACAATGCCCAGGAGGAACTGCAGCACAGCGTCGACCAGGCCACCGAAGACGTACGCCAGAATCTCGAAACCATCGAAATCCAGAACCTTGAACTCGATCTGGCCCGCAAGGAAGCCCTGGAGGCCAGCCGTATAAAGTCCGAGTTTCTGGCCAACATGAGCCACGAAATCCGCACCCCGCTCAACGGTATCCTCGGGTTTACCCACCTGCTGCAAAAAAGCGAGTTGACCCCGCGCCAGTTCGACTACCTGAACACCATCGAAAAATCGGCCGACAACCTGCTGGGCATCATTAACGAGATTCTCGATTTTTCGAAAATCGAAGCCGGCAAGCTGGTGCTCGACAGCATTCCGTTCAATTTGCGCGACCTGCTGCAGGACACCCTGACCATCCTCGCCCCTTCGGCCCACGACAAGGGCCTGGAACTGGTCAGCCTGGTGTATCGCGACACCCCGCTGTCGCTGATCGGCGACCCGCTGCGGCTCAAGCAAATCCTCACCAACCTGATCAACAACGCCATCAAGTTCACCCGCGAGGGCACCATCGCGGTGCGGGCCATGCTTGAAGACCAGGACGAAAATGAAACCGACGGCAGTGTGCAACTGCGCATCAGCGTGCAGGACACCGGCATCGGCCTGACCGCCCAGGATATCCGCGCCCTGTTCCAGGCTTTCAGCCAGGCTGACAACTCACTGTCTCGCCAGCCCGGCGGCACCGGGTTGGGGCTGGTGATTTCCAAGCGACTGGTCGAACAGATGGGCGGCGAAATCGGCGTTGAAAGCACCCCTGGCGAAGGCTCGGTATTCTGGATCAGCGTCAGGCTGCCCAAGGCTCGCGATGATGTCGAAGACTTGCCCGGCGCGCCGCTGCTGGGCCGGCGCGTAGCCATCCTGGAAAAACACGACCTGGCCCGCCAGGCCCTGCACCATCAACTGGAAGACTGCGGCCTGGAAGTCACGCCCTGCACTACTCTGGAAAACCTCACCAATTGTGTGACCGGCGCTCACCAGACCGCCCAGGCTATTGATCTGGCAGTTCTGGGCGTAACGGCCAATGACACCCCGCCAGAGCGTCTCAACCAGCACATCTGGGATCTCGAGCACCTGGGTTGCAAGGTACTGGTTCTGTGCCCGACCACCGAGCAGGGCCTGTTCAACGCGGTGGTGGACAACCCTCACAGCCAGCTCCAGGCCAAACCCGCCTGCACCCGCAAACTGCGTCGGGCCCTGGCCGACCTGGTCAGCCCGCGACAAACCCGCAGCGAACCCGGCGAACCGCTGGCCAGCCGCGCGCCGCGCATTCTGTGTGTGGATGACAACCCGGCCAATCTGCTGCTGGTGCAAACCCTGCTTGAAGGCATGGGCGCCAAGGTGACTGCAGCGGACAGCGGTTATGCCGCCATTGATGCGGTCAAGGCACACGATTTCGATCTGGTGCTGATGGATGTGCAAATGCCCGGCATGGACGGGCGCGAGACCACCGAAGTCCTGCGCCAGTGGGAAAGCGAGCGCCACTGTACGCCGCTGCCGATCGTTGCGCTCACAGCCCACGCCATGGCCAACGAAAAACGCGCCTTGCTGCAAAGCGGCATGGACGACTACCTGACCAAACCGATCAGCGAACGGCAGTTGGCCCAAGTGGTGTTGAAGTGGACGGGCTTGGCCTTGCGCAATCAGGCCAGCGACAACTCGCACGAACCGGCCCGTCACACCACGCAACTGCTCGTCCTCGACCACGATGAGGGGCTGCGACTGGCGGCAGGCAAGGCGGACCTGGCCATCGACATGCTGGCCATGCTGCTGGCTTCGCTGGAAGCCGACCGCGACGCTATCCGCCAGGCCCGTGAGGCCAGAGACAACAACGCATTGATCGAGCGCGTCCACCGCTTGCACGGCGCAACCCGTTACTGCGGCGTACCGCAATTGCGTGCGGCCTGCCAGCGCAGCGAGACCCTGCTCAAGCAAACCAGCCCCAACGCCGACGCCGCCCTCGACGAGCTGGATCAGGCCATCACCCGTTTGGCCAAAGAGGCACGAAGTACGGCATAGCAAAATCATGGTGTGGGAGCGTGCTTGCTCGCGATTCGGGCGGCGCGGTATGTCAGGTAAACCGCCGTGATGCCATCGCGAGCAAGCCCGCTCCCACAAAAGCCGATTTGTAGTTACAGACCAAGGAAGACCCCATGCGCACGATTCTTTTCAGCAGCCAGACCTACGACCGCGACAGTTTCATCGCGGCCGCACAAGACGACGGTAACGAGCTGCATTTCCAGCCCGCGCGCCTGACCCTGGACACCGTAGCACTGGCCCATGACTACGAAGTGATCTGTCCGTTTATCAACGACGACCTCAGCGCTCCGGTGCTGGAGCAACTGGCTGCTGGCCGCACCCGCCTGATCGCCCTGCGCTCGGCCGGCTACAACCATGTGGATCTGCCCGCCGCCAAACGCCTGGGCCTGAGTGTGGTGCGCGTACCCGCGTACTCCCCCCACGCCGTCGCCGAACATGCCGTGGCCCTTATCCTGGCGCTCAACCGCCGCTTGCACCGCGCCTACAACCGCACCCGCGAAGGCGACTTCACTCTGCACGGGCTGACCGGTTTCGATCTGGTGGGCAAGACCGTGGGCGTGGTGGGCACCGGCCAGATCGGCGCCACGTTCGGCAAGATCATGGCCGGTTTCGGCTGCAAGCTGCTGTGCTTCGACCCTTATCCAAACGCCGAGCTGCTGGCGCTGGGCGCTCGCTACGTCAGCCTGCCCGAACTGCTGGCCGGTTCGCACATCATTTCCCTGCACTGCCCGTTGACCGCAGACAACAAGCACCTGATCAACGCCACCAGCCTGGCCACCCTCATGCACGGCGCCATGCTGATCAACACCGGACGGGGGGCGCTGGTCGACACGCCGGCGCTGATTGAGGCGCTGAAAAGTGGACAATTGGGCTATCTTGGGCTGGATGTGTACGAAGAAGAGGCCCAACTGTTCTTCGAGGACCGCTCCGACCTGCCCTTGCAGGATGACGTGCTGGCCCGGCTGCTGACTTTCCCCAATGTGATCATCACGGCCCATCAGGCGTTTCTGACCCGCGAGGCGTTGAATGCAATTGCCAGCACGACCCTGAGCAATATCGCAGCCTGGAGAAACGGTACGGCGCAAAACCTGATCGAAGGTTGAGTCTGGACTTTGATGCCTGCGTGCTAGCATAGCGACTTACTTGGAGGACCCATGGTCGAACACGATTTCCGCTACAGCCTGCTTAACCCGCAGCACACCCTGATTGAATGCCGCGCTCTGGCGCCGGGCCTGTATCAAGTCACCGGCAACGGCGGCTCGATTCAAGCCGGTGACGTGCTGATTGTGTCCCTCAAGGGCAGCAAGACCTTGTCCATGCGTTTGAGCGTCGACAAGGTGCGCCACCTGATCAACCCGCGTGGCCAGTGGGTTGCCGTCACCAAAGGGCCGGTGTTCGGTGAATTGGCGATTCATGAATGGCAGGTCAACTGCGATGCTTGCGCCAAAGAGCTGAAGTTCGAGTTCGCAGTCGACGCCAAACTCGGCACCAAGGCGCAAAAGCCCGCAGCCACGGCGCGGATTGCCGAGCTGGGCTGGAGCACTGAAGGCAGCAAGCACCTGTGCCCGCAATGCCAAAAGGCCGCGCAATGAAACGCTTGATCCTGCTGGCCGTACTGGGCGCAAGCCTGACGGGGTGTGCGGGTGATCCGGTGAAGTTGCAGCAAAACCACACCTACGTGCTGGAGTGGATCGGCGAACGACCGCTGATCGACAACAGCCACCTGACCGTCACCTTGGACGATGCTGGTCGGGCCTATGGCAGTGGCGGTTGCAACCATTGGTTCGCACCTTACACCCTCGACGGCGACAAGCTGACCTTTGGTGGCGTAGGCAGCACCCGCAAGGCCTGTGCGCCGGCGTTGATGGAGCAGGAGCAGCGATTCTTCGAGGCCTTGCAGACCGTACAGCGCTGGGACATATCGCCGATCGAGCAGGTGCGATTCTGGCCTGAACAGGGCAAGCCGCTGCGGCTTTGGCCTGAAGAAGGCTGATACCGCGGCGCTTGAATCACGAGCAAGCCCGCTCCCACAGACTGGTGCCAGCCTGTGGGAGCGGGTTTGTTCGCGATGGCTTCGACTCAGGCCCCTCTCAATTCCTTGATCTTCGCCAGCACCCCGGCCGCCGTCTGTTCGCCCATCAACGTTGCCCGCACCTTGCCTTTCTCATCCAGGATATAAGTCACCGGCAAGGCTTCGCTGCGTGGCAAATCGAACACCTCCGCCGGATCCTGCGCCAGCACGGTAAAGGTGATGCCCAGCGCGGTACTCGCGTCGCTCAGTTCCTTACCCTGCAAACCATCGTAGTTGACCCCAAACACCCCCACCGACTGCCCCTGCAGCTGTTTTTCCAGCGAGTTGAGTTCAGGAATCTCGATACGACACGGGCCACACCACTCAGCCCAGTAGTTGATGACCTTCCATTGCTTGTCCAGACGCTCCGAGGCGATCTTCTGTCCGTGCTGATCGACCCCATAATCATTTCCGCAGCCGGCCAGCAATAATGTGGCGCAGACGGTAACTGCTGCCATGAGTCGCTTAAACATGCGTTGATCCTTCCCGGTAAATACATACAAAAATACATCAGCGAGCGGCCATTTACCGCATACGGTTCAGGCGCGCCCGTCAGGCAGGTAGAATAGCCGCCACCTTACGCAAGATGCGACCCGCACATGACCGATCTGACGCTTTATCACAACCCGCGCTGCTCGAAATCCCGCGGTGCGCTCGAACTCCTCGAAGCCCGCGGCCTGACCCCTACCGTGGTGCGCTACCTCGAAACGCCGCTGAGCGCCGCCCAACTGCGCGATCTGCTGGCCAAGCTGAACATCAGCGCACGGCAATTGCTGCGCAGCGGCGAAGACGAGTACAAGGCCCTCAACCTGGCAGACAGCGGTCTCACTGACGCGCAGCTGATCGACGCCATGGCTGCACATCCCAAGTTGATCGAGCGGCCGATCCTGGTCGCAGGCGACAAAGCCGTGATTGGTCGCCCACCGGAAAAAGTCCTGGAGATCCTGTCGTGAGTGCGCCTTATATTCTGGTTCTGTTCTACAGCCGCAACGGTTCGACCAGCGAAATGGCCCGGCAAATTGCCCGTGGCATCGAACAGGGCGGCCTCGAGGCGCGCCTGCGCACAGTGCCAGCCATTTCTGCCGAATGTGAAGCCGTGGCCCCTGCCATTCCGGACGAAGGCGCGATGTACGCCAGCCTCGACGACCTGAAAAACTGCTCGGGGCTGGCCCTGGGCAGCCCGACGCGTTTCGGCAACATGGCCGCACCGCTCAAGTACTTCCTGGATGGCACCAGCAACC
Source organism: Pseudomonas sp. CCC4.1 (assembly GCF_035019225.1). Taxonomy (NCBI): domain Bacteria; kingdom Pseudomonadati; phylum Pseudomonadota; class Gammaproteobacteria; order Pseudomonadales; family Pseudomonadaceae; genus Pseudomonas; species Pseudomonas sp. CCC4.1. The sequence continues at coordinate 47,818 of NZ_JASJWL010000021.1, forward strand.
TGTGGCTGACCGGCGCGCTGGTGGGCAAGCCGGCCGGTGTGTTCACCTCCACTGCCAGCCTGCACGGCGGCCAGGAAAGTACCTTGCTGTCGATGCTGCTGCCACTGATGCACCACGGCATGCTGGTCACCGGCCTGCCCTACAGCGAATCGGCCCTGCTGCACACCACGGCAGGCGGAACGCCCTATGGCCCGAGCCATCACGCAGGTGCCGACGGCAAGCGCGGGCTGGACGAGCACGAAATCGCCCTGTGCCGGGCCTTGGGTCAGCGTTTGGCCACCATTGCCCGCAAACTGGAGAGCAACCGTGGCTAAAAAGCCAAAAGTGCTGCCGCCCATCGAGTGGCTGCAGCCGCGGGTAAGGCTGATGCGGGTAGTGAGCCTGGCGTGCTTCTTTGGCCTGATCGCCCTGCTGTGTGTTTATTACCTGATGTTTGCCAACCTGCACGGCGCGCGCCCGTGGGTGATCCTGCTGATCGAGCTGGTGCCCTTGATGTTTGTGGTACCCGGTATGCTGATGGGCAGCCCCCGTGGGCACTCGTTCACCTGCTATGTGGTCAACCTGTACCTGATCAAGGGCGCGCTGGCGGCATTCGACCCGAACCGCCAGGTGTTCGGCCTGCTGGAGATCGCCGCCAGCGTGGCGGTATTTGTCAGTGCATTGCTGTTTGTGCGCTGGCGCTACCAGCTGGATCGACGCCTGAGCGGCGAGTGATGCAGCTGTTGTGGGAGCGGGCTTGCTCGCGAACGGCCTTCGCGAGCAGGCTCGCTCCCACAATTGAAGTTGCTCGGCGGCTTAGTGATTCACCGTAAACGCCAGCATCTGTGACAGCTGGCACATCGGCCGGCCACTTTCGGCGTGCCACTGGTTGAAGGCGTTCTGCACAATCGCCAGGTCACGCAGGCTGGTAGGTGCCTTGTCCACCAGCTTCTGCGCGTTCAGCGCGGCCACCACGTCATAACTTGGCACAAAGGTGTCCTTGCCAACCATGCGCAAAAAGCGTGGAGCCGACAAACCACCCAACTGATGCCCATGTTTGGCCAGGTACTTCCACAAACCGACGATATCAGTCACTGGCCACTGGGCGATAAACGCGCCAAAACTGCCGTGCTCGTGGGCAATGTCGAGCACCATCTGGGCATTGCGCGGCACGCTTTTAAGCTTGCCCAGATGGCGAATGATCCGCGCATCCTGCATCAACCGCTCCAGATGCTCGGCGCCCATCAGCACGACTTTCTCCGGGTCGAAACCGAAAAAAACCTCTTCAAATACCGGCCACTTGGCATCAACCACACTGTGTTTGAGCCCGGCACGGAACACCCGCAGGGCCAGGGTCGACAGGTAGCGATCATCGCTGATATGGCGCAACTGTTCCGCAGTTCTCGGGACAGGCAATTGGGCTTCAAGTGCGGCTGACGAACCAAAGCGGTTCAGACAGTATTCGTGCAGCCATTTGTAGTCGCGCATGCCCTCTCCTCTCGGCAATTTACAGATTGAGCAGGTTGACGAAACGCGGCGTTGCGCTTTCGTCGATCTTCAGGCTCGCGAAATCAAACAGGTTACGGTCCGCCAACTGAGACGGGATCACGTTCTGCAGGCTGCGAAAGATACTCTCGGTGCGGCCCGGCGTCTTGCGGTCCCACTCCTGGAGCATGTCCTTGACCACCTGGCGCTGCAGGTTCTCCTGGGAGCCACAGAGGTTGCACGGGATGATCGGGAACTGCTGCCAGTCGGAATAGGCCTGGATATCCTTCTCGTTGCAGTACGCCAGCGGACGAATCACCACATTGCGCCCGTCATCGGAGCGCAGCTTGGGCGGCATCGCCTTGAGGCTGCCATTGAAGAACATGTTGAGGAAGAAGGTTTCGACGATATCATCGCGATGATGCCCAAGTGCCATCTTGGTCGCACCGATTTCATCGGCAAAGGTGTACAGGGTGCCGCGACGCAGGCGCGAACACAGCGAGCAGGTGGTCTTGCCTTCGGGGATCAGCTCCTTGACCACCGAGTAAGTGTCTTTTTCAACGATGTGGTATTCCACACCCAGCGACTTTAGATAAGCCGGCAGCACGTCCTCGGGGAAACCCGGCTGCTTCTGGTCCATGTTCACGGCCACGATCTCGAACTGGATCGGCGCGACTTTCTGCAGGTGCAGCAACACATCAAGCAGGGTGTAGCTGTCCTTGCCGCCCGACAGGCAGACCATCACCTTGTCGCCATGCTCGATCATGTTGAAATCGGCAATTGCCTCACCGGTCAATCGACGCAGGCGTTTCTGGAGTTTGATTTGAGAGACCGAGTGAGTGCCCATAGCGCTTCAATTCCGCGAGTTAAGACCAAAAGCCGGGGATTTTACCGAAAAATACCCGGTCAACGAACCCCTTGCCTGCCTAAAGACGCCAATGCGATAAGACCGCCTCTGACAGCACAATAAGCTCTAAGGAGCCGAGGTTATGGGGCGGCAGGTTTCCTATACTTGTCATCAAGGCCGCACGCCTGTCTGCTTCTCAATACGTTCTGGCTGCGCGACCGGCACGCGTCCCACTGGGGGCGATGCGTCTTATACAGGAGCGACAGCCATGATCCATCACGTTGTGGGCCTTTTCACCCACCCCGATAAAGAGTGGCGCGAAATCCGTGGTGATGCCGAAGAAAGCATCGGCCATATGTATTTCACGCACACGTTAATTCTGGCAGCGATTCCGGCCATTTCTGCATTTATTGGCACTACCCAGGTCGGCTGGGTAATCGGTAACCGCGCGCCGGTGATGCTGACTCTGGACAGCGCCCTGTGGATGACCCTGCTGTCCTACGCCGCCATGCTGGTGGGCGTGGCCGTGATGGGCGCATTCATTCACTGGATGGCCCGTACCTACGATGCACAACCCAGCCTGCCGCGATGCGTGGCCTTTGCCACCTACACGGCCACCCCGCTGTTTATCGGCGGGCTGGCGGCGCTGTATCCGCATATGTGGCTGGGCATGATGGTGGGCACCGCTGCCATTTGCTACACGGTGTACCTGCTGTACGTGGGCCTGCCTACCTTTATGAGCATCGACCCGGACGAAGGCTTCCTGTTTTCCAGCTCGGTGCTGGCGGTGGGCCTGGTGGTGCTGGTGGCGATCATGGCCTTCACCGTGATCGTCTGGGGCCTGGGCGTCGGGCCGATCTACACCAACTAGGCCACAACCCGTGGAAGCGAACCTGCTCGTGATTGCTGTTCGCGATCAGGCTCGCTTCCACGGGCTCATGAAGACCATTGGGCGCCAACAGGTTCGCAACCCCAGCGCTTGCGGCATAATCGCCGGCTCTGGAGAACCGAACCGCATGCCCGAGCTGCTCAATACCCGCGTCGAAGACTGTTTCCAACAGGCCGAAGTGTTTTTCAAACGCCCCTTCAAACGCCCCGTCGTCAGTTTCAAACTGCGCGGGCAAAAAGCCGGGGTCGCCCATTTGCATGAAAACCTGCTGCGCTTCAACCCGCAGCTGTACCGTGAAAACAGCGAAGACTTCCTCAAGCAGACCGTCCCCCATGAAGTGGCGCACCTGGTTGCCCATCAACTGTTTGGCGAGCGCATCTCGCCCCACGGCGAAGAATGGCAATTAATCATGCGCGGGGTGTACGAACTGCCGCCCAATCGCTGTCATACCTACGCCATCAAGCGTCGCAGCGCCACCCGCTATATCTACCGTTGCCCCTGCCCTGACAGCGACTTCCCGTTTTCGGCCCAGCGTCACGCTTTGGTCAAACAAGGCCGCGGCTACCTGTGTCGACGCTGCCGTAACCCCCTGGTGTTCAGCGGCCTGACCCGGGTCGAATAAGCAGGCATAAAAAAACCCGTCCGAAGACGGGTTTTTTTATGCACTCAAACTTACTTGAGCAACACCGGGGCCGGGCCTTCAGCCACACCCAGATCATCTTGCGGACGGGTATCCTCCAGCGGACGGCCGCCAGAGTTCAGCTCGGTTTGCAGGGTGTCGGTGTCCAGTTCCTTGACCCACTTGGCCACCACCAGGGTTGCTACCGCGTTACCGATCAGGTTGGTCAGGGCGCGGGCTTCGGACATGAAGCGGTCGATACCCAGGATCAGCGCCAGACCGGCTACCGGCAAGTGCCCTACAGCCGACAGGGTTGCCGCCAGTACGATAAAACCACTACCGGTGACGCCAGCAGCACCTTTGGACGACAGCAACAGCACCAGCAACAGAGTGATCTGATGCGTGATATCCATATGGGTGTCAGTCGCCTGGGCGATAAACACGGCCGCCATGGTCAGGTAGATCGAAGTACCGTCGAGGTTGAACGAGTAACCGGTCGGGATCACCAGACCCACTACCGATTTCTTCGCGCCCAGGCGCTCCATTTTCACCAGCATGCGTGGCAGGGCCGATTCCGACGAGGACGTACCCAGTACGATCAGCAGCTCTTCACGGATGTAGCGGATCAGCTTCAAAACGCTGAAACCGTGAGCGCGGGCAATACCGCCCAGCACGATCAGCACGAACAGCACGCAAGTGATGTAGAAGCAGATCATCAACTGACCCAGCTGAACCAGCGAGCCTACGCCGTAAGCGCCGATGGTGAAGGCCATCGCGCCCAGCGCACCGAGGGGCGCCAGCTTCATGATCATGTTGATGATATTGAACATCACGTGAGCGAAGCGATCGATAAAGTCCAGTACCGGCTTGCCGTAGGCACCCAGGCGATGCAGGGCGAAACCGAAAATCACCGAGAACATCAGCACTTGCAGGATATCGCCATTGGCGAAGGCGCCAACAATGGTCGACGGGATCACGTTGAGGATAAAGCCTACGATGCTCTGGTCTGCACCTGCCGACACGTAACCGGCAATTTTGCTGGCATCCAGGGTCGACACGTCAATATGCATGCCTGCGCCAGGCTGAACCACGTTAACCACGACCAGGCCGATCAACAGCGCGATAGTCGACACGACTTCGAAGTAGAGCAAGGCATAGCCGCCGGTCTTGCCGACCGATTTCATGCTCTGCATGCCGGCAATACCGCTCACCACCGTACAGAAAATAATGGGCGCGATGACCATCTTGATCAGTTTGATAAAGCCATCACCCAACGGCTTGAGGGCAACACCGGTTTCCGGGTAGTAATGGCCCAACAAGATACCGATAGCGATCGCTACGATTACTTGCACATACAGGGATTTGTACAGTGGCTGACGAGTCGTCATTGCAAAGTTCCTCAAGTGCATCACTCAATCATCATTCCGTCTGAGACTGGTGACACCTAAAGCGCGAACCCTCCTGTACTTGGAGGGATTTGTTTTTGGGGCTGCTCTTACGGCAGCCCTCTCGCACTTATTGCAAGCCGTGGGCCACATTGCGCAAATGCCGCGCAATAGCCTATGGCGCCTGAGTTTGAAGGAAAATTCTTATATATTTTGCAGGTCAGGGTTTGGCGGAATTCCGCCCATTGGGCGTGTTGAAACGCAGAAGGTGGCGGATATCCGCCTGAACCCCACGTACTCCCGTAGCAGCTACCAGGGTTCGTCGATTAGCCCGCCGGGAAATAAATCCTGAACGCCGCGCCGCCCAACGAGGAATCTTCCAGGGTCAAGGTGGCGTCATAGCTTTCAATGATGTCCTTGACCACCGCCAGACCAATGCCCTGCCCCGGATGCTGGCGGTCAAGCCGTTCGCCGCGCTGCAGGATGCGCGCACGCTGATCCGGCGGCACTCCAGGACCGTCATCTTCGACGCAGACCTCAATGCCGTGAACGTTACGGTGCAGGCTGATACGTACCTGGCTCAAGCACAGCCTGTAGGCGTTTTCCAGCAAGTTGCCCAGTAATTCCAACAAGGCATTCTGCTCGATCGGCACATGGCTCAGCTCAGGGATGTCGTAGCTGACCTTGACCCCCTTGTCGCGATAGACCTTGTCCAGCGTATTGCACAAGCTCTGTACCACCGGCAGCAGTTCGACCTGGTGACGTACCAGACCACTCTTGCGCAAGCTGGCACGCTGCAACTGATAGCCGATTTGCTGGTTCATGCGCTCGATCTGGCTTTGCAGGACCCAGGCCTGTTCACGGTCAGCCGGGCGCTGGGCCATGCTTTCGCTCACGCCCTGCAATACCGCCAGCGGGGTTTTCAGGCTGTGGGCCAGGTCATCAAGAGAATCGCGATAACGTGAGCGCTGTTCGCGCTCGCTTTGCAGCAAGCGGTTCAACGAGCCGGTCAGGCGCAGCAGCTCACGCGGGTGCTGCTCGCTGAGGCTGTCGCGCTCGCCGGTTTCGATTTCATCCAGTTCCTGACTCAAACGTCGCAAGGCACGTAACCCCCACGTCAGACCAATCCATAGCAATGCCAGCAGCACAATCAAAGCTGCGCCGAACCCCAGATAAAGATTTTCCCGCAGGCCTTCCAGTGTGCGGTTGTATTCGCGCATCGGTTGCAGGGCGACAAAGCTGAAGGCAGCACTTTTGCCACCGAGCAACTTGACCTCTACGTCGTAGACAAAAAACTCTTCGCCGTTATCTTCGCGAATACTTGCAAACTCGTTGCCGCGCCCGTCATAGCGCGGCCGGTAATTGATGGTTTCTTCCTGAGTGGCCCGCGAGCGCCACACCAGGTGCCCGTCGCGGTCATAGATATAACCCAGCAGGCGACTGTCCGGCAGATCGAACTGCTCATCGGGCAGCAACGCCGGCATCTTGAGGCGGTTCTTTTCCATCTTTGCCGCTGAAATCAGCGTGGTGACATCTGACGCCAGGCGCTGCTCTATGGCGTCCTTGAGCGCCAGACTGAACGCTCCCTGCATCGCCGGCAACAGCGCCAGCATAAACAACACGGCCAACAGGGTTGCCGCCAGCATCAATCGAACGCGAAGCGAACGAATCATCGGCAGCGCTCAGTAAACAAGTACCCCAGGCCGCGCACCGTATCGATTGGCTTAAAGCCGTTTGCCCCCTCCAGCTTGCGTCGCAGGCGCCCGACCAGCACCTCGATCACATTCGGATCACGCTCCTCGTCATCCGGGTACAGCTGTTCCATCAGTCGGTCCTTGGCCACCACTTGCTGGTGATGGCGCATCAGGTATTCAAGAATCCGGTATTCATAAGCGGTCAGCGCCAGCGGCTCGCCGTCGAGCACCGCCTGCTTGCGGTTGATGTCGAGCACCAGCGCCCCCGCCACTATCGTCGGCTGGATAAAGCCACTGGAGCGGCGCAGCAAGGCATTGAGCCGCGCATCCAGCTCTTCGAACTGAAAGGGCTTGACCACATAGTCGTCAGCGCCCGCTGCCAGCCCTTCGACCTTGTCCTGCCAATTGCCACGGGCGGTGAGAATCAGGATCGGAAACGTCTTGCCCCGGGCACGCAACTGGCGAATCAGTTCCAGGCCACCTAGCCCCGGCAAACCCAGGTCAATCATCGCCAGGTCATGATTGAACTGTTCGGTCTGGTACAGCGCCTCTTCGGCATTGGCCACCGCTTCGACCACATGGCCACTTTCTGTCAGACGGGTTTGCAAGTGATGGCGCAGCAACGCCTCATCTTCAACCACCAGCAATTTCATCGCGCTCTCCCAAGCCAATCCGCGTCTCGAAGGACGTGTGTCCCATACAGCCTAGCCACACAGTAAGTTGTGTGCCCTGAACATACTCTGAACAATTGCACAGCCGGGCCAAGCCCCGGCACAATGCCCGGCATGAACCGACTCCCCGCCCTGCCTGCCTGCTGCACGCCATTGCGTGACGACTGGCCCTTGCCAGAGGTCCTGCCCGCCAGTGTGTGGCTGAGCACAGACTTTATCCCGGCACAGCTTGAAGACGACGACTTTGCCCGCAGTGCAATCGATATGCCTGCGAGTATTCAACGCTCAGTGGCCAAACGCCAAGCCGAATTTCTGGCCGGGCGCCTGTGCGCCCGCGCAGCGCTGCGGCAACTGGATGGCACTTGCGTGGCTCCCGGCCTGGGTGAAGACCGCGCGCCCGTGTGGCCAGACCATATCAGCGGCGCCATCACCCACAGTAACGGCCGCGCCGGGGCACTGGTAGCCTTTAAACGTGACTGGCAGGCCCTGGGCATCGACCTGGAAACCCTGCTCAGTCTCGAACGCGCCAGGCGCCTGGCCAAGGAAATCCTTACTCCCGATGAGCTTGTGCGTATGGCCGCCGGGCCTGCAGATCAGATTGCGCTGCTGGTCACCTTGACGTTTTCGGTCAAGGAAAGCCTGTTCAAGGCGCTATACCCGCTGGTGCAAAAACGCTTCTACTTTGAACACGCCGAAGTGTTGAACTGGACCCCCCAAGGGCATGTACGCCTGCGCCTGCTCACCGACTTGTCACCTGAGTGGCAACATGGCAGTGAGCTGGATGCGCAGTTTTGCCTGCTGGACGGGCAACTGCTCAGCGTGGTGGCGATAAAAGCCTGACCCCGTTGCCCTGTGGCCGCGGGATACGCCCGCCATGCTATCGTGCGCGCCCCTGTTCGAACGGTTTGCCACCATGCCTGTGACGTCTCGCGCCCTGCGTCTGGCGCTGTATTGCCTGTTGATCCTGGCCGGAGCCATTCTGGCTGGCGGCTGGGCGATGCGTCAGGCCAAACAGCACGCACTGGAAGAGAGCGCCAGGCGCGGGCCTGAACAATTGAGCCTGTATGCCAATTCGCTGTACACGGTGATCGAACGCTATCGCGCCCTGCCAGCCGTACTGGCACTGGACCCGGAGTTGTCGGACGCACTGGCGCACCCCATGACGCCGCAGGTGCAGGCGCTGCTCAACCGCAAGCTGGAACGTATCAACGGTGCAGCACAATCTTCGACACTGGAGTTGCTCGACAGCACCGGCCTGGCAGTAGCCGCCAGCAACTGGAACACGTCCAATAGTTACGTCGGTCACAACTACGCGTTCCGCCCGTATTTCAGCCAGACACGCAGCCAGGGTACCGGCAGCTTTTATGCCGTGGGCGTAACCAGCGGCATACCGGGTTACTTTATGTCCAGCGCGGTACAGGGTGCCGACGGCCGGTTTCTGGGCGCCATGGTGGTCAAACTGGAGTTTCCGGAACTGGAGCGCGAGTGGAGCCACGGCAGCGACACGCTGCTGGTCAGTGACAACCGGGGCATTGTATTTATTGCCAATCAGCCCGGCTGGCGCTATCGCCACCTGCGCGAGCTGAACGACCGCGACCGCAGCGCCATCAGCGTGACGCGACAATACGACAAGCAACCGCTAACGCTGATGACCTCGCAGACCTTGCACAGTTTTGGTGACAACAGCTACCTGAGCCGCGTCAATGGCCCGCAGGGCCAGGCCGACTACCTGTGGGGCTCGCAACCCCTGAACATCGAGGGCTGGACGCTGCACTTGCTGCGTCGCCCGGCAATACCGGCCGAAGACAGCCGCAATGCCGCCCTGGCGGCAATCGGCCTGTGGCTGACGCTGGTATTTCTGGGGCTGTTTTTACTCCAGCGCTGGCGGCTCGCCCGTTTGCGCCAGCGCAATCGGGCAGAACTTGAACAACTGGTCGAGGCCCGTACCCGGGATCTGCGCACCGCCCAGGATGGCCTGGTGCAATCCGCCAAACTGGCGGCGCTGGGGCAAATGTCAGCGGCGCTGGCCCATGAAATCAACCAGCCCCTCACCGCCCAGCGCATGCAGCTGGCGACCTTGCGCCTGTTGCTCGATCACGGTCGTATCGATGACGCCTACAAAGCCCTGGAACCCCTGGAGCAGATGCTCACACGTATGGCCGCCCTCACCGGCCACCTGAAAACCTACGCCAGGCAAAGCCCCAGCGGCCTGCGTGAAAAACTGGATCTGGCTAATGTGGTGGATCAGTCCCTGCAACTGCTGGAGCCGCGCCTGAAGGACGAACAGATCGACTTGCGCGTCAATCTGCAGCGTCCGGCCTGGGTGCGTGGCGACGCAATTCGCCTGGAGCAGGTACTGATCAACCTGCTGCGCAATGCCCTGGACGCCATGGGCGACAAACCGCGTAAACACCTTGAGATCCGTATCGAAGCCGACCAGCAACTGTGGCGCCTGACCGTCACTGACAGCGGCGGCGGAATTGCCGATGAATATTTGGGTAAAATTTTCGACCCGTTCTTCACCACCAAACCCGTGGGCGATGGATTAGGCTTGGGCCTGGCGGTGTCATACGCCATTGTTCATGAAATCGGTGGTCGCCTGACTGCTTGCAATCACGTTGATGGCGCGCAATTCACGCTGACACTGCCCATCGCACAGGAATCTTGAGACATGCTCAACTCGGTGATCGTGGTCGATGATGAGGCCAGTATTCGCAATGCCGTCGAACAGTGGCTGAGCTTGAGCGGCTTTGATGTGCAGCTTTTCAACAACGCCGAAGACTGTCTGCACCGGTTGCCTGCGCATTTTGCCGGAGTGATTGTCAGCGATGTGCGCATGCCGGGCATGGGCGGCCTGGCCCTGCTGACCCGGTTGCAGCAACTGGACGCGGATTTGCCGGTGATCTTGCTGACCGGCCATGGCGATGTACCCATGGCCGTGGAGGCCATGCGTGATGGTGCCTACGACTTTCTGGAAAAGCCCTTCAGCCCCGAAGCCCTGCTCAGCAGCCTGCGCCGCGCGCTGGAAAAGCGCCAACTGGTACTGGAAAACCGCCGCTTGCATGAGCAGGCAGACCTGCGTGAGCAGATCGACGGGCGCCTGCTTGGGGTATCGCGCAGCTTGCAGACCTTGCGCCGTCAGGTCCTGGAACTGGCGCCTCTGCCCGTCAATGTGTTGATTCGCGGCGAGACCGGCAGCGGCAAGGAGCTGGTCGCCCGCTGCCTGCATGATTTTGGCCCACGTGCCGACAAGCCCTTTGTGGCCCTCAACTGCTCGGCAATCCCCGAGCAACTGTTTGAAGCCGAATTGTTCGGCCATGAAAGCGGCGCCTTTACCGGCGCCCAGGGCAAGCGCATCGGCAAGCTGGAGTACGCCGATGGTGGCACCTTGTTTCTGGATGAAATCGAAAGCATGCCACTGGCCCAGCAAGCCAAACTGCTGCGAGTGCTGCAGGAGCAAAAACTCGAGCGTCTGGGCTCCAACCAGAGCATCAACGTGAACTTGCGGGTGGTTGCCGCCACCAAACCCGACCTGCTCGACGAAGCCCGCGCCGGACGCTTTCGTGAAGACCTGGCCTATCGCCTGACCGTGGCCGAATTACGCCTGGCGCCGCTGCGTGAGCGGCGCGAGGATATTCCCTTGTTGTACGACGCCTTTTCACGCAATGCCGCTGAACGCCTGGGGCGCAGTGCACAAGTGCTGAGCGGCCCGCAGCTGTCGCGTCTGCTCAGCCATGCCTGGCCAGGCAATGTGCGCGAGCTGGCCAACGTAGCCGAGCGGGATGTGCTGGGTTTGGGCGAGCCGCAATTGCCCGACACCGACGCGGGGCAATCACTGGTGGCGCAACAGGAAGCCTTCGAGGCGCAGTGCCTGCGCGCGGCGCTGACCCGGCATAAAGGTGATATCAAGGCAGTGCTCAATGAGCTGCAGCTGCCGCGACGTACCCTGAATGAGAAAATGCAACGCCACGGGTTGGCGCGTGAAGCATTTTTAAGTGCCGAATAAACCACCCCCCTGGCCTTTCGGGAGAGGGACGCGGGGCTTTTGTTCAGCCCTAGCGCGCCTTGTCCTCACGCCCGCGCAGTACCTGGTCGGGCATCGCCAGCGCCGCCGCCAGCCCCAGCAATGACACTGCCGCACTGATGCTCAACAGATGACGGAAGGTCAGCAGCAGTTCTGCTCTCAGGCTTTGCAGCGCCGGCCCCTGAACCGCGCTCAGACTGTCGAGCAGTACATTGCCCGAGCTGCCTTCGCCAATCAGCGGCTGGCCCATGACCGGTACCGGTAACGAGTCATGCAGCAATGCCAGCAGCAGGGCCGACATCAAGGCCACCCCCATCGCCCCGCCCAGGGCACGAAACAGGTTGGTGGTGCTGGTCGCCACGCCAATATCATGCTGTTGCACCGAGTTCTGCGCGCCCACCAGCGACGTCGGGAACTGCATGCCGGAAGCTATCCCGCTGAACAGCATAAACACCCCGCTCAACAACTCGGCGCCGGGCGGGCTGAATGCCATGCCCAAAATGGACAGGGGCATCAGCGCCGCCCCGCTCAAGATCATCGGTTTGTAGCGCCCGGTTACCGAAGTCATGCGACCGGCAAAATAAGCCCCCATCGGCAACCCGATGGCCAGCGGCAACAGGTGCAGGGCCGCGCTGTCGGCACCGGCGCCAGTGATGCTCTGATAGCGCAGCGGCATCAACACAATCAGCGAAATAGCCTGAAAACTGGTGAAAAATACCGTGCACCAGCACAGCACCGCATGGCGGTTGGCAAACAGGTGCATGGGCAGCAACGGCTCTGGCGTGCGCCGTTCATGCCAGACAAACAGCGCCAGGGCGATCAGCGCCACCACCAGAAAGCCTGCGACCTGCTGGTCACGCCAGCTTTGACCCTGACCGATAAAGGTGATGCTCAGCAGCAGTGAGGTCAGACCCAGGATCATCAGCATAGTGCCCAGGTAGTCAATCACGGGTTTGCGCTGCGGCACCGGCAGGCCGACCAGGGTACGGTGGGAGATCCACCAGGCCGCCAGCCCCAGCGGCAGGTTGATCAGGAATACCCAGCGCCATGACAGGTACTCGGTCATATAACCGCCCAGCACCGGCCCGGCAACGCTGGCCAGGGCATACATGCTGCTGAAGTACCCCTGGTAGCGGCCGCGTTCACGGGGCGGGACGATATCGCCGATGATCGCCTGGCTGACCGAAATCATCCCGCCGGCGCCAATGCCCTGAATGATCCGCGCCAGCACCAACTGCTCCATGTTCTGCGCCAGCCCGCAAAACAGCGAAGCCAGGGTAAACAGGCCCATGCCGAACAGCATCAGGCGGCGGCGCCCGTACAGGTCACCGAGCTTGCCGTAGATCGGCACCGCCACGGTCATGGCCACCATATAGCCGGAAATCACCCACGCCAGCTGGCTGACATCCTTGAACTGGGCGGAAATGGCGGGCATGGAGACGGCGACGATGGTCTGATCCAGCGCCCCCAGAAAAATCGCCAGCATCAGGGCAATCAAAATGCTGCGAATGGCCGGTTTGGCCTGGGGAGGCTGGTTCAGACTGGTCACGTGAACACCTGTAGGCGAAGCTTGTATCGGATGGCCCTCAGTGTACTCGATAGGATCCTATTCGATAGCTTCGTAAGGGAGCCCGACGTAATTTTCTGCAATGGTGGTGCGGCCTGCCTCGGAGTCGACGAAATACGCCAGCTCGCTGTCAGTAATGCGCTGGCTGAAGCCGTCGCTGTCCGGAAAACGGTGCAACATCGAGGTCATCCACCACGAGAAGCGCTCGGCCTTCCAGATACGCCGCAGGCACACCTCGGAATAGCGCTCCAGCAAGTCGGTGCGGCCCTCGGTGTAGACCTTGCACAACATATTGAACAGGGTGCTGACATCGCTGGCCGCCAGGTTCAAACCCTTGGCCCCGGTCAGCGGCACGATATGAGCGGCATCCCCCAGCAGAAACAGGCGCCCGTACTGCATCGGCTCAACGACAAAACTGCGTAGCGGCGCGATACTTTTCTCGAGGGAAGGCCCGGTCACCAGGCGTTCGGCCAGGGCCGTGGGCAGGCGGGTTTTCAGCTCGTCCCAGAAGCGCTGGTCGGACCAGTCCTCGACCTTCTCCCCAGCAGGAACCTGCAGGTAATAACGGCTACGGCTGGCCGAGCGCTGACTGCACAGGGCAAAACCGCGCTCGTGGCGGGCATACACCAGTTCGTCATTGACCGGTGGAGTGTCGGCCAATACACCGAGCCAGCCGAAGGGATACACCCGTTCGAAAATTTTCAGTACATCACTCGGAATCGACTGGCGCGCCACCCCGTGAAAACCATCGCAGCCAGCAATGTAATCGCAGTCCAGGCGCCAGCTTTCGCCCTCTTTATCGAAGGTGACATAAGGCGTATCGGTTTTCATATCGTGGGGCTGGACGTTGCTGGCGCTGTAAAGGGTTTGTGCGCCGACGGCCTCGCGAGCGTCCATCAGGTCGCGGGTGACTTCGGTCTGGCCATAGACCATCACGGTCTTGCCGCCGGTCAGGCCCTTGAGGTCGATATGCACCTGGCGATCATCCAGCGCCAGCTCAAAGCCCGCATGCACCAACCCTTCGGCGTCCATGCGCTGGCTGACACCGGCCTGGCGCAACAGGTCGACCATGCCCTGCTCCAGCACCCCGGCGCGAATCCGCCCGAGGACATATTCGCCGGTCTGGCGCTCGATAATGACGTTATCAATCCCGGCGTTGTGCAGCAGTTGGCCAAGCAGCAGCCCTGAAGGACCGGCACCGATAATAGCGACTTGAGTTCTCATTATTGTTGTCTCTCGCAGACTCGACCCCAAGGGGTGAGTAGATTCTTATAGGTTAGTGCCTGTATTTTTCGCTTGCGAGAGCAGCAATTGAAGGTGATAACCCTGGGATTACCGGTACTTTTCGCCAATCAGTGCGATTATCGGCCGACGATACGACAACAGGTACGACGCCAATGATTCCTTCAGTCCCGGTGTTCAAGCTTTATGGCGAGCAGCAAGACCGACTTGGCCCCGATCTGCTGCACTGCGAAACCATATCGCTGCGCAGCCGCGTCCACGATTGGGAGATCCGCCCGCACAGGCACGCCGACCTGTGCCAGTTGCTCTATGTCCACCAGGGTCGGGCGCAGGTTGAGGTCGAGGGGCAGCGCCATATCCTGGAGCAATCGGCGGTTCAGGTTATCCCGCCTTTGTGCGTGCACGGGTTTGAGTTTTCGCCCAACGTAGAAGGCTTTGTCCTGACCCTGGCCGCGCCGTTGGTGGCGCAGTTGCAAGCCCAGCTGGGCGACAACATCAGTCTGTTGCAGCGGGTCGCCAGTTACCCCGCAGGCAAGGACAGTGATTACCTCAACAACCTGTTCAGTGAGCTGCAAAGCGAATACGACAGCGTACGCCCTGCCCGCGAAATGCTGCTGCAGTCGCTGGTCAGCGTGCTGTTGGTGTGGGTGGCACGCCAGGTGCTCCAGCGGCGTGAGGCGCGACAGTTGCTACCACGGGGGCACGAGTATCTGGGCCTGTTCAATCAACGGGTCGAGGCGCAGTTTCGCCAGCAGCCCAGTGTTGAGCAGTTGGCACATCAGGTGGGGATTTCAGTGGCGCACTTGAACAGCATCTGCCGCGAGCTGGCGGGACAGTCGGCGTTGCAGATCATTCACCAGCGGTTGTTATTGGAGGCCAAGCGTCATTTGATTTATACACCGATGACCATCAGCGAAGTGGCTGATAGCCTGGGTTTTGCAGATCCGGCGTACTTTGCGCGGTTTTTCCGACGCCTGAGTGGGACATCACCCAGTACTTTTCGAACCGGGCGGACTGACATAATCAGCCCGCCCTGACACTCCGGGGCATCCTACCTCAGAGCGCTGAACATGGCATTGCAGTGCGCGCCATTGCAACTGGCGATCAATCCGGCTGCCTGGCGGGTTTGCTCGGCGCGGTAGCAAGCGCTTGCAAACAGGACAGCGGCAGCGAAAACGATAAAAACAGTCATACATGTTGTTTTTGTTTTGGTAGTCATGGCATTGGCTCCCTTGACGTCACAGCTTTGAGGCTAGTTCAGACACAGGTTCTTGCCATGCCAGTTGTACGAGTGGTCGTGCCCGATTTCATCCTTCAAATGGACTAGACATGTAATTCCTGTAGCCGCTGCAGCGAGGGAAAACTGCACTTGTGGGAGCGAGCAGGCTCGTTCCCACAATAGGGCTTGATCTGCAACAGCGTATCTATAGATATTTATCCCACACCGGTTCGTCGGTAAAGCGCTCGGCGAGGAAGTCGAGCATGCTGCGCAGCGTGGCCGGCATATGTTTACGTGAGGCGTACACCGCGTAGATGTTCATCAGGCGCGGTTCTGCTTCGGGCAACAGGCGCACCAGCTCACCGCGCTGTACAAACACCCCGGCCTGATAGCTGGGCAGCAGCGAAATTCCCGCGCCAGCCAGTGTGGCACTCAACAGGGTGCTGGCTTCATTGGCGCTGATATTGCCCTGCACCGGTACCGACACCTCCTCACCCTCGCAGGTGAAATGCCACATGCTCTTGCCGTAGTAGGAATGGGTCAGGCAGTTGTGCCCACTAAGGTCATCGACCTGCTGCGGCGCCGAGTGTTGGCGTAAATAGGCCGGGGATGCGCACAGCACCGAGCGACAAACGGTCAGCTTGCGGGCAATCAGGCTCGGATCCAGGTCATTGCTGGTACGAATTGCCAGGTCGATGCGTTCATCCACCAGGTTCACGGTACGATCGAGCATCTGCAGGTCGATGCTGACCTGGGGGTAAAGCCGTACGTAGTCGGTGACTGCCGCCGCCAATTGCGCCTGGCCGAACGAGGTGCTGACGCTGATCCGCAACAGCCCCCGCGGCGCATCACTGGGCACCTCCACCGCGGCCTGCATGTCGTCGGCCAGTTCCAGCAACTGCCGGCAGCGCGGCAGGGTTTCATTGCCCGCTGCCGTCAGACTCAGCTTGCGCGTGGTGCGGTGCATCAGGCGTGCGCCCACCCACTCTTCAAGTTCGGCCAGGTAACGCGACACCACGGGGCGCGACAGATCCAGGTGGTCGGCTGCCGCAGACTGGCTACCGAGGTCGACGACGGTGACAAACACCCGCATTGCAATAAGACGATCCATGATCTGCCCGATATCTGAAACAAACTATGTTCAAGCATCGCATTTTTAGTTCGCGATCGGGCAACTAAGCTCTGTCCATCGCCAACCCTGGCCACTGATTCAGGAATCACCCATGAGCGGATTTTCCACCCTTCGCCGTTTTGCCCTCAGCGCTGCAATGCTGGGTTTTGCAGCCCATGCGGCGGCAGCCCCGGCGCCTTTGACCCTTGACGTGTACAACCCCGGTGCAGCGGCGATTTTCCCGGTTTCTTCGGTGCTGATCAGTGGTGACAAGGACGCCATCCTGGTCGATGTCCAATTTGGCAAGGCCCAGGCCCGCCAGGTGGTCGACAAGATTCGCGCCAGCGGCAAACACCTGACCACCATCTATATCAGCCACGGCGACCCGGACTACTACTTCGGCCTGGAGACCCTGACCCAGGCGTTCCCTGACGCCAAGGTGGTGGCCCCGGGGCCGGTGGTTGAGCATATCAACCAGACCAAAGACGCCAAGCTGGCGTTCTGGGGCCCGCAGATGGGGGCCGATATGCCGCAACAGTTGATCGTGCCGCAGGTGCTCAAGGGCAACACCCTGGACCTTGAAGGGCGTGAACTGGATATCGTCGGCCTGAGCGGACGTCAACCGGACCGCACCTTTGTATGGATCCCTTCCATCAAGGCGGTGGTGGGCGGAGTGGTAGTGGCCGACAACCTGCACGTATGGATGGCCGACACCCAGACACCGCAATCGCACAAGCAATGGCTGGCCACCCTTAAACGTATCGACAGCCTGCAACCGAAAATCGTGGTACCGGGCCATTACCTGGGTGACAGCGACCGCTCGTTGAAAGCGGTGTACTTCACCCGCGACTACATCAAGGCGTTTGACGAAGAGGCGCTCAAGGCCCGCAACTCGGGCGAATTGATAGCGGCCATGAAAAAACGCTACCCGGACCTGGGCGAAGAATCTTCGCTGGAACTGAGTGCCAAGGTGGCCAAAGGCGAAATGAAGTGGTGAACGCTACTACCTACTCACTGGAGAATATCATGAGCAAAATCGCAATCATCGGGGCTACCGGTCGTGCCGGCAGCCAACTGCTGGAAGAAGCCCTGCGTCGTGGTCACAGCGTCACGGCCATTGCCCGCAATGCCTCGAAAAAACTGGGTGAGCGTACGGGAGTGGTGGTCAAGGATGTCGATGTCAACAACGCCCAGGCCCTGCAAGATGCCGTCACTGGCCATGATGTGGTGCTCAGCGCCGCGCATTTCTCGACCCTGCCGGCCTCGGCCATTATCGAGCCGGTAAAAAAAGCCGGGGTCAAACGCCTGCTGTTTGTGGGCGGTGCAGGCTCACTGTTGCTGCCGGGTGACACCAAAGTCATCGACAGCCCGGGCTTCCCCGACGAATACCGGCCTGAAGCCACGGCAGGCGGCGTCTACCTCGACACCTTGCGCGGCGAAAAAGACCTGGACTGGAGCTTCCTGTCACCCTCGGCCGAATTTGTCGAAGGCGAACGCACGGGCAAGTTCCGTCTGGGCAGCGACTGCCTGCTGATCAACAGCGAAGGCAAAAGCTGGATCAGCTTCGCCGACTTTGCCATCGCCATGCTCGATGAGGTCGAACAGCCCAAGCATTCCCGCCAGCGCTTTACGGTGGGGTATTAAGTTTCAGGGTACGGGGCGATTGCGCCATTTCGCGCTTCGCCCCTTGCCGGTGGACTCAATCAAACCTTCGGATTTCAAAGCGCGTAACACCAGGCGCACCGTGTCTCGGCTCGTACCGGGGCATGCCTGCTCAATCTCGCTGATTGAAAAGGGCAGTGAACGGTTCAGTACGGCTATGCGAACGCGGCTGCTCTTGTTACCGTACTTTTTCTCGATGGTTCCAACCCGCGCTTCAAACTCTTTATAGGCTTTGATCAGCGCGCCCCAAAAGTAATTGAGCCAAGGCCCTGCATCGTGAGTGCCTGAATGCCAATTAACAGAGCTGGCCTCCAGGGTTTCGTAATAGCTCTCCTTGCTGTCTTCAAAAATCCGCTCAAGGCTGATGAAACGGCCTACGACGTAATCAAACTGATAGAGCAGCAAGAGAGTCAGCAGGCGTGCAACGCGACCGTTGCCGTCTGCAAAGGGGTGGATACACAAAAATTCCAAAACACACAACGGAACCAAAACCAGTGGATCGGCAAGTTTTTGCTGATTTGCGCTGTAATAGCAGCTTAGCAGATCACTCATGGCCATCGGCGTCAGATGAGCGGGAGTGGGTGTGAATCTCACCCTGAGACTGCCATCAGGATGACGCTCGATGATGTCGTTGTTGGTTGATTTCCAGCTGCCTCCCTCTTGTGGCAAGTATCGATAAAGAATCGTATGTAACTGGCGTACCGTGCCTTCCGAGAAAGGCATGGCATCGCAGGCTTCGTGTATCAGCGACAGCGCATCCCGATAGCCGGCAACTTCCTGCTCGGAGCGACTTTTAGGCTGGGCATTTTTGATCATCAAGGATTTCAGGCGGCTGGGCGAAACGATTACGCCCTCCAGACGGCTGGATGATTCTGCGGACTCAATTACTGCCTGCTGCTTGAGATCTGCGAGCGCTTCTGCCGATTGGGCGACAAACAGCTTTTGCTTGCCCCTGTACTCGCCCAGCGCCCTCAGGGTTGAAAGCTGCAGGCCGTCAAAGCGAAGTTGGGTCAGATGTTCGACGGTGAGCGAGTGCATAAACGTCCTTAAATAGGGTAATCCAAAGGATTAAATGGGGCTTTATTGAGTGTTTTTACCCCATTTACTCAAGAAATACCCCCTTTAAACTGTTACAGCGATTTTTTCCGCACCAGGAGAATGGGCTGTATCGATACAGGGTTAATCCGTGCAGCGCGTCTGCTCCACCAGCCAGTCCAGCAACTCGCGCAACGGCGCCGACGCCTCGTGGCGTGGTGAGCACACCAGCAGGTAGGCGGCGCCGGTACGCACTTTGAAATCGAAAGGCATGGCCAGTCGGCCTGCCTTGAGGTCGTCGCCAATCAATGACCAGTCGCCTATCGCAACACCGTTGCCCTGGGCGGCAACGGTCATGGCCAGGTCCAGGGTGTCGAAGTACTGGCTCTTGCGGATCGCCGACACCTCGCCCCCCGCCGCATTCAGCCACTGGGTCCAGTCCTGCTGGTCTCGGCTGGGATGTAGCAGGGTGTGCTGCGTCAGATCGCCCAGCTGGTTGATGGCATCGCGACCCTCCAGCAGCTGCGGGGCACACACCGGGGTCAGTTGTTCGTCAAACAGGTGCCTGCCCTGTCGCTTGGGCCCTGGCTGCGGGCTGTACACCACTGCCGCATCAAACGCCTCACGGCGAAAATCCACCCCGTGCTGCACACTACTGGTCAGTTCCACCGGCACATCCGGGCGCAATGTTTGCCAATGCAGCAATTTGGGTAGCAGCCAGCGCAGCATGCAGGTGGGTGCCTTGATCTGCAGCGGGGTACGGCGAATGCTGGCGTATTCCACGGCCTCGCCAATCAGGTCGAATACCTGTTCGATACGCGGGTACAGCGCCTGGCCCTGCTCGGTCAGGCTCAGGCCACGGGCCTGGCGGTGGAACAGCGGGTAACCCAGATGCTCTTCCAGCCCGGCAATTTGTCGGCTCACCGCCCCTTGGGTGATATGCAACTGTTCGCCGGCACGGGTGAAGTTGCAGCACTGGGCCGTGATCAAAAACGTATGCAGCGCAGGAAGTGGTGGAAGGCGTTTCATCAATGGTCAGCCATGAGTCCAGGACATGGCTAGTATGAGCACGTTTGCGTTGTGCGTACCACAGCCGGCCGTTTCAATGGTCTTTTCCAGAACAAAAAAGGAACAGGACACATGGCGACGTGCGGCGAAGTATTGGTCAAGTTGCTGGAGGCGTACGGGGTCGAACAGGTGTTCGGCATTCCGGGAGTGCATACCGTTGAGCTGTATCGAGGGCTGGCCGGTTCGACGATCAACCACATCACCCCGCGTCATGAGCAGGGTGCTGGCTTTATGGCCGACGGCTATGCACGCACCAGCGGCAAACCGGGGGTGTGTTTTATCATCACCGGGCCGGGAATGACCAATATCACCACCGCAATGGGCCAGGCCTATGGCGACTCGATCCCGATGCTGGTGATTTCCAGTGTGCAGTCGCGCAGCCAACTGGGCGGCGGGCGCGGCAAGCTGCACGAGCTACCGAACCAGAGCGCGCTGGTGGCCGGGGTGGCGGCGTTTTCCCATACGCTGATGTCGGCGACGGAACTACCAGGCGTACTGGCCCGGGCCTTTGCCCTGTTTCAGGCCGGCCGACCGCGGCCGGTGCATATTGAAATACCTCTGGACGTGCTGGTGGAGAATGCCGACGCCCTGCTCGCCAGCCAACCGGTGAGCATTGCCCGCCCCGGCGCCGCGCCTGCTGCCATTGAACAGATGGGCCAGCTTCTGGCCCAGGCCAAACACCCGCTGATTCTGGCGGGTGGCGGCGCCATCGATGCAGCGCCAGCCCTGTTGCAACTGGCCGAGCGACTGGGCGCGCCGGTGGCCCTGACCATCAACGCCAAGGGCATACTGCCCTCCTCTCACCCGCTGTTGATCGGCTCGACCCAAACCCTGGTCGCCACCCGCGCGCTGGTGGCCGAAGCGGATGTGGTGCTGGCGATCGGCACCGAGTTGGCCGAGACCGATTACGATGTGACTTTTGCTGGCGGCTTCGAGATCCCGGGCGCGTTGCTGCGTATTGATATCGACCCGGACCAGACCGTACGCAATTACCCGCCGACCCTGGCGCTGGTGGCCGATGCCAACCTGGCGAGCGAGGCATTAGTGGCAAGTCTTGCGCAGTTGCCAGCACGGGATCCGCAGTGGGGCGCTGTGCGGGTCAGCCGTCTGCAGACGCAGTTGGCCACCGAATGGGATGCCCCGACCCGCGCCCAGACGCGTTTTTTGCAGGCGGTTTTCGATGTTCTACCGGATGCCGTGTGCGTCGGCGATTCGACTCAGCCGGTGTACACCGGCAACCTGACGTTTAACCCCGAGCAGCCACGGCGCTGGTTTAACTCCTCGACCGGCTACGGCACCCTCGGCTACGCCCTGCCCGCGGCAGTGGGGGCCTGGCTGGGGCGGCGGGCCAATGGCAAAACGGGTGGCCCGGTGCTGTGCCTGATAGGTGATGGCGGACTGCAATTTACCCTCGCCGAACTGGCCAGCGCAGTGGAAGCGCAAACCCCGATCATCGTACTGCTGTGGAATAACCAGGGCTATGGTGAGATCAAAAAATACATGCTCAATCGCGCCATCGAACCCGTGGGGGTCGATATCTACACCCCGGACTTTATCGCTGTGGCCAAGGCGCTGGGCTGCGCCGCGCAGGTGGTCGAGGGCGAGGCGCAATTGCGCGCCGCCCTGGCCAGTGCCGCCGACCGCCTGGGGCCAAGCGTGATTGAAATCGACGAGGCGCGCTGGCAAGAATTGCTGGCGCTATAGGCTCATGCGCAGGCGCGCCAGGTCTCGAACCGGGGGCGCGCCAAACTGGCGGCTGTACTCGCGGCTGAACTGCGACGGGCTTTCGTAACCCACACGGTAACCCGCCGCCGAGGCATCGAGCCCCTCGCTGAGCATCAGTCGCCGGGCTTCGTTGAGACGCAGCTGCTTTTGGTACTGCAACGGGCTCATGGCGGTCATGGCCTTGAACCTGTGGTGCAAGGTCGACACGCTGAGATTGGCTTCGCGCGCCAGGCTGTCGATACGAAGCGGCTGCTCAAAGTTGCCGTTAAGCCAGGAAATAGCTCGGCTGACGCGATGGTTCTGGCTGTTCTGGCTGGCGATTTCATACAAGCGATAGCCCTGGGGGCTGCGCAACAACCGATACAGAATCTCACGGCGAATCAATGGCGCCAGCATGGCAATGTCTTTGGGTGTGTCGAGCAGACGTGTCAGACGCAAGACTGCGTCGAGCATTGGCTGGTCTATAGGCTCAACATACAGCCCGCGCCCGGTGGGTCGCGACGGCACGCCCAGGGGGCCGGCATCGCTGATCAACGTGGTGATTTCCACCGGATCGATATCCAGACGCAAGGCCAGTACCGGGTGTTCGGGGGAGATTTCCAGCACCCGGCCACTGATCGGCATCGACACGGACACCACCAGATAATTGAGCGGGTCGTAGGCAAAGTACTCGTCCGCCAGACGCACCTCCTTGCGCCCCTGGGCCATGATGCACAGCGCGGGTTTTGGCAGGCTGGGAGCGAAATCGCTGGGATGACTGTGGCGCGACACAAACAGCGCGTCGACACCGGTGGTGAACGAACCGTCTTGCGGGGCATGGCGAAAAATCAGGTCAGCCAGTTCCACGCGCTGTTTTTCAAGCGCGGGCTCGAGCGCGGGTCGCGGCGGTTCCAGCAGTGACATGGGTTGCATCCTCATCAAAGCAACAGGGCAGGCACAGCTTAAGTTTGTGCAAGGCCAAGGGGTAGCTGATTTCTGTCGTTGTCTTGCCTGATCCTGTCATTGCCTGAAGGAACAGGCCTGCCCAAGCCGTTACAGACGCTTGACCTTGCTCGAAACCCTGATGAACTGGCCCTTTGCCCGATGATGCCATGAGGCAGCGGTTCGGTGCGCTTTTGCAGAATCGTGCAAGCCTGGGGCAGGAATCGACTAACGGCGTACAGGGGCCGGCCCCTAAGCTTTGAACCTCCCCCCAACACCACTTTGCTTTGTGGAGGCCTGCATGCCCCAGCTTAATGCCGTCAGTCATTTGACACTGGTTCGCGCCCGCGCAGGGTGTTCGGCCCGGGTCGAGGCTTGCCTGAGCCAGTTGATCGAACCGACGCTCCAGACCCCCGGCTGCCTGCACTTTGCCTTGCAGCATTGTGATAACGACCCGCAGCTGTGGCAGGTGGCGGGCTACTGGCAGGATGAACCCTCGATGCTCGCGTATTTCAATTCATCGCTTATGGAAATATACGGCGCGCTGGTGCACCAGCAAGTGGTGGACAGTCTCGATTTTCAGACCTTCAGCGATGTGGGCGGGCTGAACAGGTAGAATGCCGGTTTTTCCATAGGCCGGGAGTTGAAGCATGGCGCGTAAAGAATTTGCACAGTTTGAAGCGGTATCAGCTGTAGTTCCGGTTGAGCCCGGCGTTTATCACGCAGCGATTGCGGTCAAAGCCTTGTACGAAGGTGGAGCGCCGCGCTTTCACAAAATTCTCACCGAGCACACCTTCAAGACTGCGACCGCCGCCGATGCCGCCGCGGCCGAGCAACTTGAAGCCCTGCAAGGCGTCACTGATGACGCCGAACTGGTTTGGTAATCAGCGTGGGCGATGCATTTTGAACAGTGCTTCAGGGCCCAGCTGGAAGTAGTCCGCCGGGCCGCCACCACGCAGGATCGGTTCGGCGGCCGCGGTATCGTAAATCCCGTCCTTGAGCAGGTGCCTGGCAATATGCACCGCCACCACCTCCCCCAGAATCAGCCAGCTCGGCACCAGCTCCTTGTCTGCCCGTTGCAACTGAATGATCTGGGTGACCTTGCATTCGAACGACACCGGCGTCTCGGCCACCCGTGGCACGCTGATCACCCGTGACGGTACGGTGCTCAGCCCGGCCAGCTCGAACTCATTGACCTCGGGCCCAACCATGGCACAGCTCTGGTTCATGGCTTCGGCCAGCGGCCGGGTGGCGAGGTTCCAGACAAACTCGCCGGTTTGTTCAATGTTATTGAGACTGTCTTTGCGGCCCACACTGCAAAACCCGATGATCGGCGGGATGTAGTTGAACGCGTTGAAAAAACTGTAAGGCGCAAGGTTCAGACGGCCCTGGGCATCCTGTGACGAAATCCAGCCGATAGGTCGCGGGCCGACTATGGCATTGAACGGATCATGGGGCAGGCCGTGGCCCTGGGAAGGTTCATAGAAATGGATATCGTCATGCATGGGAAGTGTCCGCAAACGGCTGAGATAGAGGGCCTATAGTGCAAGGCATTTGCCGGGATTACAAAAGCTTGCGAGGTTTTGTAGCAACTGCCGTAGGAACACTGCAACTGTGGGAGCGAGCCTGCTCGCGAAGGTCGTTCGCGAGCAGGCT